>JANNFM010000388.1:0-3667 GCA_031379795.1 Alphaproteobacteria bacterium | reverse complement strand
CGCCTTTGCCGACATCGCGGGCAATATCGCCGATCCTGGCCAGCGCGTGGGCCGTCTCGATAGCGGGCAGGATGCCTTCCAGCTCGGCGCACAGCTTGAAGGCGTCGAGGGATTCGGTGTCCGTCGCGGTCAGGTACGAGGCCCGGCCCACGTCGTGCAGCCACGCGTGTTCGGGACCAATGCCCGGATAGTCCAGCCCCGCCGAAATCGAATGCGCCTCGGTGATTTGACCTTCTGGATCCTGCAACAGATAGGTCATGTTGCCATGCAGAACGCCGGGCCTTCCACCGTTGATCGCGGCGGCGTGGCGTCCGGTTTCCATGCCCTCGCCGGCCGCCTCGACGCCGATCAACTTGACGCCCTCGTCGTACAGGAATGGATGGAAGAGGCCGATGGCGTTGGAGCCGCCGCCGACACAGGCCACGACCGCGTCTGGCAACCTGCCCTCTGCGGTCAGCATCTGCGCACGGGTTTCCTTGCCGATCACCGACTGGAAGTCGCGGACCATCTCCGGATAGGGATGCATGCCGGCCGCGGTGCCGATCAGGTAGTAGGTGTCGTGGACGTTGGTGACCCAGTCGCGGAGCGCCTCGTTCATGGCGTCCTTCAGGGTCGCCGAGCCGGAGGTCACCGCCTCGACGCGGGCGCCCAGCAGGTTCATGCGAAACACGTTGGGTTTCTGCCGTTCAACGTCGACCGCGCCCATATAGACGACGCAGGGCAGGCCGAACCGGGCGCAGACGGTGGCAGAGGCTACGCCGTGCTGACCGGCGCCGGTCTCGGCGATGATCCGGGTCTTGCCCATGCGCCGCGCCAACAGGATCTGGCCCATGCAATTGTTGATCTTATGCGAGCCGGTGTGGTTCAGTTCCTCGCGCTTGAAGTAGATCTTGGCGCCGCCGTAATGGTCGGTCAGGCGGCTGGCGAAGTAGAGCGGCGACGGACGCCCCACATAGTGCGTCAGGAAGCTGTCCAGCTCGGCCTGGAACGCCGGATCTGCCTGGGCGGCGCGATAGGCCGCCTCCAGCTCGTGGACCAGCGGCATGAGGGTCTCTGGCACATAGCGACCGCCATAGTCGCCAAACCGCCCTGCGGCGTCGGGATAGGCGGTGTAGTCGTTGGGTCGTGCGGGCGCGTTCACTTGGGAGCTCACTGGACGCGGCGAACGGCGTCAAGAAATGCCTGGATCAAGGCGGGGTCCTTTAGTCCGGGACCGCGCTCCACGCCAGAGGAAACGTCGAGCAGGGGCGCGCCGCAAGCGGCGACCGCCTCGGCCACATTCCAGGGGTTCAGGCCCCCTGCCAGGAACCAGGGCCGCTCGAACCGTCGGCCCTCAAGCAAGGACCAGTCGAAGGGCACGCCGAGGCCGCCGGGGCGCTCGGCGTCCTTCGGCGGCTTGGTCTCGAACATCAGGTGGTCGACCAGCGACTCATAGGTCTTGGCGGCGGCAAAGTCGGAAGCCTCGGACACCGGCAGCACCTTGATGATCCCGCATCCGGTTCGCTGGGCGATCTCACGCACCCGCGCTGGTGCCTCCTTGCCGTGGAGCTGGATCAGATCGGGCGCGAGGCCGACCGCGATGGCGTCCACCTCGTTGTCGGATGGGTCGACGGCGACCGCCACGATCTTGATGCCGCGGGCCCGGGCTGGCGGCGCTAGCCTGGCCGCCGCCTCGGGGTCGATATTGCGCGGACTCCTGGCGAAAAACATGAACCCCAGATAGGCCGCACCGCCGTCCACGGCCGCGCGAACGGCCTCGGGGGTCGAAACCCCACATATCTTGGTCGACGGTGTCATGGTCGCGGATTAGGGGGTTAGCCCGGCCTGCCGCAAGGTCTACTTGCTCTTCTGCGCCTTCAGCAGGTCCCGAATTTCGGCCAGCAGCACCTCTTGTGCGGGCGGCGCAGGCGCAGCCTCCGGTGTTGCGGCCTCGGCGCGGCGCATGGCGTTAACGCCCTTGACCAGCAGAAATACGACCCAGGCGATGATCAGGAACTGGATCATGGTGTTGATGAAGGCGCCGTACTGGATCGCCACCAACTCGGAGGCCGCGGTTGCAGCGTCATCCGGTCGCAAGACCCACTGGAGTTTGGAAAAATCCAGGCCACCCAGCATCAGACCGACCGGTGGCATGATGATCTGATCGACCATGCTGGTGACGATCTTGCCGAACGCGCCGCCGATGATCACACCGACCGCCAGATCGATCACATTGCCCTTGGCGATGAACTCGCGAAACTCGGAAACTATAGACATGGTGGGCTTCTCCCGAGGCCTTGGCTATTCATCGTCAACGTTCAGACGTTCGCGAAGTTCCTTGCCGCTCTTGAAGAACGGCACGTGTTTGGCCCGCACATCCACCGATTCGCCCGTGCGTGGATTGCGACCGGCGCGCGCATCGCGGGACCGGACCGACAGGGCGCCAAAACCCCGAAGCTCGACGCGACCGCCCTTTTCGAGGGCCTCGATCATCCGCTCAAGAATCACACAGACCACGCGCTCGATGTCGCGCTGGGTCAGATGCGGGTTTTCTTCCGCAAGCTTGGCAATGAGTTCGGATTTGATCATGGGGCCCCTCAAACCGGCGCGACCATAGAAGCAAGGCGTCACGCGGATCAAGGCGCAATAGGGATTCCCCGGAGGTCCGGGTCAAGCGTCAAAGAGGAGATATCTGCGGCAACTCTGAGGTGCAGGTCAGGCGCAGCAAACAAAAACGGCGGACCGGTTTCCCGATCCGCCGTTTCCGGATGACATCAGGCGTGAAGGACTATTCCTTCTGAGCCTTCTCGCGCAGCGCGGCGCCCAGGATATCGCCCAGGGACGCGCCCGAATCCGACGAGCCGAACTTTTCGATGGCTTCCTTCTCTTCGACCATCTCCAGAGCCTTGACCGACAGGGAGACCCGACGGGCGGCCTTGTCGATGTTGGTGATCTGGGCGTCCATGCGATCGCCAACGGCGAAGCGTTCCGGGCGCTGGTCCGCGCGGTCGCGACTCAGGTCCGACTTGCGGATGAAGGCCGACATCGGGGCCTCGTCCTCGCCGAACTTCACTTCGATACCGCCCGAGGTGATCTCGGTCACCGTGACCGTGACGGTCTGGCCCTTGCGGAAGGTGTCGCCCTGCATGGGGTCGCCACCCAGCTGCTTGATGCCGAGCGAGATACGCTCTTTCTCGACATCCACGTCCAGGACGCGGGCCTTGACCATCTCGCCCTTGGTGTACTTTGCGATGGCTTCCTCGCCGGGGACCGCCCAGTCCAGGTCGGACAGGTGGACCATGCCGTCGATGTCGTTTTCCAGACCGATGAACAGGCCGAATTCGGTGGCGTTCTTGACTTCGCCCTCGACAGTCGAGCCCACCGGATGGGTGGCCACGAAGGCGTCCCACGGATTGGCCATGGCCTGCTTGAGGCCCAGCGACACGCGACGCTTGGACGGATCGACGTCCAGGACGACCACTTCCACTTCCTGAGAGGTGGAGACGATCTTGCCCGGGTGGACGTTCTTTTTGGTCCAGGACATCTCTGAAACGTGGACCAGGCCTTCGACGCCGGCTTCCAGTTCCACAAACGCGCCGTAATCGGTGATGTTGGTGATACGGCCGGTGAACTTGGCACCCATCGGGTACTTGGCTTCCACGCCGTCCCAGGGGTCGGACTGGAGTTG
>JANNFM010000365.1:0-6232 GCA_031379795.1 Alphaproteobacteria bacterium | reverse complement strand
CATCAGGCCGGCCAGGACGAGGAGTATGTGGTCTGCGCCCTGGTCCACGACATCGGCGACCTGCTGCTGCCGGCCAGCCACGCCGAACTGGGGGCCGCCATCCTGCGCCCCTACGTTTCAGACCGGAACTTCTGGATGCTGGAGAAGCACGGCATCTTCCAGGGCTACTATTTCTTCCACCACATCGGCCTCGACCGCGACATGCGCGACGAGTTCCGGGGCCACCCGGACTTCGAGTACACGGCGCAGTTCTGCCACCTCTATGATCAGAACTCGTTCGACCCGGCGTTCCAGTCGATGCCGCTGGACGCCTTTGTGCCGATGATGCGCCGGGTGATGGAGACGCCGAAGCACTCCATCTATCGCAAGCCCAAGGCGGCCTGACCTCGACTATTGGCCCTGGCCCAGGGTGAAGCCCGTCTCGCCGTCAAAGGTGCAGAGGTGCTCGGTCTTGATGAAGTCGATGCCGGCACCGACCGCGCGACCGCTCAGGGCCACGATTTCGGTGAGTTCGATGGAGCCGCCGCCGTTCATGAACCGGCAGCGCCAGTGATCGGTGCAGAAGGTTTCCGGGATGCCGCCTGGCCAGACTTTCACGCCGCGATTGGTGATCATCTTCAGTTCGAGCGGCCCACCCTCGATGCCCTTGAGCTTGTGGGCCAGGTCATCGGCGCCGCCGCGCCACTGCACGAACAGGTCCACACCCACGGTCTGGCGGTCCGCCGGCGCCCGGCGCGGCTCCGGCTGGATCAGCATGGGCTCATTGGCGCTGTAGCGGACCGGGTTGAGCTTCTGGGGAGCCAGGCCCAGGCGGTCGATAACCGCCTGGGCGAAGGCGCGCGTGCCGACGGCGTGACCGACACCGGCCTCAACACCCACATCGCCGGTATGGACGCCGTCTTCCACGGTCCGGAGCCAGGCATTGTGCACCCGCTCGGCGACATCGGACTGGCCCAGGTGGTTCAACATCATGACGCCAGACAGGATCAGGCCGGAGGGGTTGGCTATGTCCTGGCCCGCGATATCCGGAGCCGAGCCGTGAATGGCCTCGAACATCGAGACATGCCCGCCGATGTTGGCTGACCCAGCCAGACCGACCGAGCCCGCGATCTCGGCGGCCACGTCGGAGATGATGTCGCCGTAGAGGTTCGTGGTCACGATGACGTCGAAGGTCTCGGGCTGGTTGGCCAGCCGCGCCGTACCGATGTCGACGATCCAGTGATCCTGCGCGATGTCAGGATACTCCTGGCCGATCTCGTTGAAGACCTGGTGGAACAGGCCGTCGGTCAGCTTCGTGATGTTGTCTTTGGTGAAGCAGCTGACCTTGCCGCGCCGATTGGCCCGCGCATATTCGAAGGCATAGCGCACGATCCGTTCGCAGCCCGGCCGGCTGACCAGTTTCAGACACTGATAGACCTCATCGGTCTGGCGGTGCTCGATCCCGGCGTAGAGGTCTTCCTCGTTCTCACGGACGATCACCAGGTCCATGCCCGGATGCTTCGTGGCGACATAGGGGGCATAGGCCTGGCAGGGCCGCACATTGGCGTAGAGGCCGAGGGTCTTGCGGATCGTCACATTCAGCGACTTCATGCCGCCGCCCTGTGGCGTGGTCATCGGTGCCTTGAAGAAGGCGCGGGCGTTGCGAAGCGTATCCCAGCCCTCCGGCGAAATGCCGGATGTGTGGCCCTGAAGATAGAGCTTCTCGCCGATCTCGAGGGGTCGAAGGTCCAGCCGCGCCCCCGCGGCTTCCAGAACTTCAAGCGCAGCGGTCATGATTTCTGGGCCGATGCCGTCACCGTGGGCGACGGCGACCACGGGGGCTTCATTGTGGGTGACAGCGTCGAACATGAATGGCGGCTCCGGAAAGTGATGAGCTCCAATACGGCGATGCGCCCGCCCATTGCGGTTGATTGTGATCATGCTTATGATGTGTTCTGCAAATCATTCTTCCTATTGGACGATGCATGATCAATCTTGAACTCAACCTCGTCCGCAGCTTTGTGGCCATCGCCGAGGTTCGCAGTTTCACGCGCGCCGGCGAGCGGCTGGGTCGGTCGCAATCGGCGATCAGCCTGCAAATCCGACGCCTTGAGGATCAGATCGGCCTGCGCCTGCTGTCCCGCGATCCGCGCCACGTGGTGCTGACCGCCGACGGGGAGGCGTTCCTGCCGCAGGCGCGGCGCCTGCTGCGCCTCAACGATGAGATCCTGTCGGGCCTGACCGGTGGTGACGTGGAAGGCGAAGTGCGGCTGGGCGCGCCGGAAGACTTTGCCACCGTCCACCTGCCGGACATTCTGGGCGCGTTCACCCGGGCGAACCCCAAGGCCACTCTGGCCGTCACCTGCGACCTGACGCTCAACCTGCTGGAACAGCTGCGCGATGGGGCGCTCGACCTGGCGCTGGTCAAGCGCGAACCTCTGGGACCCGATGTCGGCACACGGGTCTGGCGTGAACCGCTGGTGTGGGTGGGCGCGGACGAGAGCCTTATCGAGGCGGGCGGACCCCTGCCGTTGGTGGTGGCTCCGTCCCCGTGCGTCTACCGCAAGCGGGCGATCACGGCGCTGGATGGCCAGAAGCGGCCCTGGCGATGCGCCTACACCAGCCCGTCGCTGGCGGGGCAGCAGGCGGCCCTGCGCGCCGGTCTGGGCATTACGGTTCTGCCGAGCGAAATGGTGCCGCACGATCTGGTGAGGCTGGGACCCCGACACGGTCTGCCGGAACTGGCCGATACCGAGATTGCTCTGATGCGCGCCTCCACCGCGGTGCCGACGGCGGCGGAACGGCTGGCCGAGTTCATCCTCACGTCGCTGGACCGCCAGCACAGCCTGGCCGAAGATCAGCGTCTCCTATCTCGACCATAACCAGTTCGCATCGCTCCGGGACTGGCGACCTGCGGGACCCGTGCCTACCTGAAGTCCTGCGGACCGGGCCCCTCTGACGATCCTTCCTGATCGTGATGTCGGACTGCAAATGGCGCGCTCGGGGACCGGTCCAGCTTCCCCCCATGTAGCCCCCGGGTTTCGGGCGCGTCACCAACCGGAGGAGCAATATGAATCAAGATCGAGTCTGGCGTCTGCAGAACCATCACCGGTGGCTCGAGCAGCGCCTGCGTGAAGAGAGCCGTCGGCTCAACCCCGACGCCTTCATCGTCCGGGACCTGAAGCGCAAGAAACTGATGGTGAAGGACGAACTGTTCCTGGCCGAGGCCCAAATCGAGCCGGCCTGGCGGGAGTTGGAACGCGCCTGATCTGAGTTGCGAAAAGGCGGCCGGACGCGCGCGGCGTCCGGCCAGTTTCGCGACAGGCTTGGGGGCTCAATCGCAACGGGAAGCTCAGGCCGGCGAGTCCGAGAAGATCTGCTCGATGCTCAGCTCAAACAGACGCGCGATCCGGAAGGCCAGGGGCAGGCTGGGGTCGTACTTGCCGGTCTCGATGGCGTTGACGCTCTGGCGCGAGACGTCCAGCCGCTGGGCCAGATCGGCCTGAGACCAGTTTCGCTCGGCGCGAAGGACCTTCAGGCGGTTGTTCATCGATACTTCCGCGCGGCCAGCGGGCCGGTAAGACCCAGTTGGGCGAAGAACGCCACCGGGACAGCCCACATCCAGACGTGCGGGACCTTGCCAAAGGTTTCCAGAAAGCCCCAGACCGTGGCCTCACACAGGGTCAGCCCGCCGCTCCAGATGAAGGCCGTGCGGGTGACGTCGCGCAGGAATTCGTCTGTCTCCTCATGGAGCAGTCGGCCCATGATGATGAAGACGGCCACGAGCGGGACCGCCGGGGCCAGCGCCACGAGGTAGCCGAGCGACCCCGCCGTCAGGCCGCGTTCGTAGAGCGCCAAAGCGCCCATCAGCACCAGGAAGTAGACGACCATGATCGCGGCGAGGCGGTTACCATAGCGACGCATCGCCGGCCGCATTTCAGCCCCGTCTACCCTTCGCGACGCGATCCGGGCGGCGATCATCGGCGAGAAACTCATCAGGGCGGCACCCGCCCAGCCCCAACCTGTTCCCCAGGTCAGGAAGATGATTGCCAGCCCGAGGACGACACCTCCGCCCCCCAGACCCCAAGTCATGAGACGCAGGCTCATGACCGTGAGACCCGCATCCAGAGGGCAACGATGATCGCGCCGGCGACCTGCATGAAGATTGGCAGCATGAAACCCTGGGAGAAAGCGTCCGCCACGCCCGGCCCGGCAGGGCCGCGAAGGTTGAGCCATTGGAGTCCGCCGAACATGATGAAGGCGTAGATCGGAACCGAAACGATCAACCCCACGAGGCCGCCCCAGAACCAGGCCGCCCGTTCCACATGCTGCTTGTACTCATCCATCGCGCGGATGATCCGGAAGCCCCAGAAGGTCCACCAGGTGACCAGAGCGGTTGTTCCGACCGTGCCGATCAAGATACCGACGGGTGCAATCAAATGCGGACCCGCCACGGGCTGGCTTTGCCGTCCAAGCTTGAGGGCCAGAAGCACAGAGGCCAGGATCACAATCATCCCGACGACGGCAATCACCGCGTCGGTTCGTATCCTTCGCGTCCGCGTGACGGTCATGACATTTCTCCTCGTCTATAATGTAAAGGGAGCGCGACTTCGGATGTTCGGGCGGTAGATCATCAGCAGGCGGCAAGCTATCGCCGCCGCAGCCACCAGCCCACACCGACCAGCGCGAAGCCCATGACCTGCATGGCGGCCAGGCCCAGCGCGCCAAGCAAGATGAGTTCCAGCCGGCTCCACTCACCCCGCAGCACCAGGTCCAGCCATGGCGCACCGGTCAAGGCGTAGACCAACAGGACAATCATCGTCCAGGCCGTGGCCCCGCCGCCGCCCCAGTACCAGGCGAACCGCTCGGCGCTGCGACCAACCTCATCAAGGCGACTGCGCAACAGAAGACTCGCGCCCAGGCCGCCCGACACCACCACCGCCATCCCGACGATGGCCGCCAGCGGATGACCCAGGAACAGTAAGCCCTTGATCACGGTCCAGCCGAGAAACGCCAAGACCGCGGCCGCAATCATGTACGACGCCCCGCCAATACTGCCTCGAACCGAAGTCATGTCAGCTCTCCTTGTCTTAATGACAAGGAAACACGACAACCCAATGATGTCAATGACGCTTTACTCACATCCTTGCCTTCCCCGATTTCGGGGAAGGGGGACCGCGTCCGCAGGACGTGGTGGAAGGGGCGGGACCGGGCGCGGAGCTTGAGGCTCGCCCCCTCCACCCCCCTCTCTTCGCTGCGCTCGGCGGGCGGTCCCCCTCCCGCCGCTTCGCGGGGGAGGCAAGGCGATTCATTCGGCCAGGCTACCCCAGTTGCGGCGGCGGGCGGCGGGCGGTCCAGTTACTGGCCTGCTGATAGGCGTGGCCCAACTGCAGGCAGGCGCGTTCGGCATTGATCGGGGCCACGATCTGGAAGCCGATGGGCAGGCCTTGATCGCCGAACCCGGCCGGAACCGCCAACGCGGGGCAGCCGGTCATGGTGATCAGGAAGGTCCCCTTCTGCCACTCATGGTAGGTTTGCATCCGGTGGCCGGCGATCTCCTTCGGCCAGTTATCTTTCACGTCGAACGGGAAGACCTGGGCGCTGGGCGCGATCAGATAATCGTAGCGCTGGAACAGCCGCCGGACCGCCTCATACCACTGGCTGCGCACTACCGAGGCGGCGCTGATGTCGAAGGCTGAGAGCTTCAGGCCGCTCTCCACCTCGAAGATCGCTTCCGGCTTCATTTGCGCCCGGCGAACGGGGTCATTGTAAAGATCACGGATGCCGCCCCCGGCCAGCCAGGCGCGCAGGACCAGCAGGGCGGCCCAGACCGGTTCCAGTTGGATATCGACCGATGCATCCTCGACCACACAGCCCAGGGTCTCGAACGTTTTGAGCGCTGTCCGGCAGACGTCCAGAACGCCGGGCTCGCAGGGCGTGAAGCCGCCAAAGTCGCCCAGCCAGCCGATCCGCTTGCCTTTCATGTCCGCCGAGAGCGCACCGGTCAGATCGAGACGCGGTCCTTCCATCGAAAGCGGCGCCCGGTCGTCTCGCCCCGCCTGAACGGCCAGCAGCATCGCCAGGTCGGGCACAGTTCGAGCCATCGGGCCCGCCACACTCATGCTGGGTGCCCAGACATCCCCACCGTCGGGGACCCGACCAAGGCCGGGGCGGAACCCCAACACATTGTTCCAGGCCGCCGGATTGCGCAGACTGCCGCCAAAGTCACTGCCGTCCGCGAGCGGTGCCATCC
>JANNFM010000332.1:0-7695 GCA_031379795.1 Alphaproteobacteria bacterium | reverse complement strand
CATCAGGCGGGCCACCGCCATGTCGTGCGTCACGATGATCACCGCGAGGCCGAGGTCCCGAACCAGTTCGCGCAGCAGGTCGAGCAGCCGCGCCTGGACCGAGACATCCAACCCGCCCGTGGGTTCGTCCATGAACACCAGGCGTGGGCCGTGGATCAGGTTGCGGGCCACCTGGATCCGCTGCTGCATGCCGCCCGAGAAGTTGCGCGGCTTGTCGTCGATCCGGCTGGTGTCGAGTTCGACACGGTCCAGCCACTCCAACGTGGCCCGTCGCATCTGGCCGTAGTGGCGGTTGCCGAGGTTCATCAGCGGCTCGGCGACATTGGCGCCGCCTGAGACGCGCATACGCAATCCGTCGCGCGGATTCTGATGCACGAAGCCCCAGTCTTCACGCTGCATCCTGCGGCGGTCAGGCTCGTTCAGCGCATAGATGTCGGTGAGGCCAAACCGCGATGTCTCGAACTCGACCACACCGGAGGTTGGTGGAAGTCGGCCGGAAATGGCGTTCAACAGCGTCGTCTTGCCAGACCCGCTTTCGCCGACGATCCCCAGCACCTCGCCGGGCCGAAGTTCAAACGAGACGTCGCGGCAGCCAACCACGTGGCCGTACCACTTCGACAGGTTCGAAACCCGCAGAAGGGGCGTTTGTCCCCCACTTTCACTGGCGGCTTGAGTCGGTGAGCGTTCGATTGTGGCCGTGGTCATACGGGCGCCTTGTCGAGCTTCGCCAACTGGTGGCCGGCCATCGATCCGACATGTCCAGCGGCCCGGCGATCGGCGCAGAAACTGCTGTCGGAACAGACGAACATCCGCTGGCCGGAATCGTCGAGGACCACTTCATCCAGATAACTGTCGGTGGCACCACAAAGGGCGCAGTCTTCCACCCAGGTCTGGGTCTCAAAGGGGTAGTCGTCGAAGTCCAGGCTCCGGACCCGCGTATAGGGGGGCACCGCATAGATGCGCTTCTCGCGGCCGGCGCCGAACAGCAGGATGGCCGGATTGTCGTCCATCTTGGGGTTGTCAAACTTGGGGATCGGCGAGGGGCTCATCAGGTAGCGCTCGTCGATCATGGTCGGGTAGCCCACGGTGGAGGCGATCCGACCGTAGGTGGCGACGCTCTCGTAGAGTGAGACGTACTGAAGGCCGTATTCCTCATAGGCGTGCATCGCCCGGGTCTCGGTCTCGCGCGCCTCAAGACCGCGCAGCGGCTCCGGTTGTGGCACCTGGAAGACCAGCACCTGGCCTTCGGTCAAGCCTTGTTCGGGGATCCGGTGCCGGGTCTGGATGATCGTCGCGGCAGCGGTGTCTTCGGTCGTGGCGACGTCGGCAACCTTGGCGAAGAACTTGCGGATCGAGACGGCATTGGTCGTGTCGTCCGCGCCCTGGTCGATGCACTTGTAGACATCGTCTGGTCCGATGATTGCGGCGGTCAGCTGAATGCCGCCGGTGCCCCAGCCATAGGGGACGGGCATCTCGCGGGATCCGAACGGCG
This sequence comes from Alphaproteobacteria bacterium, assembly GCA_031379795.1. Classification (GTDB taxonomy): domain Bacteria; phylum Pseudomonadota; class Alphaproteobacteria; order Caulobacterales; family Caulobacteraceae; genus Phenylobacterium. Next base: position 6,203 of record JANNFM010000332.1, on the reverse strand, counting down.
CCTGATATCCGGGAATGGCCAGCGCCTTCAGGATGGCGCGGCGGATCATCCGCTTCGTCTGCTCATCCAGATAGGCGTAGTTGTAGTAGCGCTCGGGTTCGTTCGGAACGGCGGTCATTCGGCGGCTTCCTTCATGGCGGCCTGACGTTCTGCGTGTTCCTGGCGGAGACGACGGATCAGCTGCAGGTCTGCCTGGAAATCCACGTAGTGGGGCAGCTTGAGGTGCTGCACGAAGCCTGAGGCTTCCACATTGTCGGAGTGATAGAGGACGAACTCCTCGTCCTGCACCGGGGCGCTGGCCTCTCCCACTGAAGCATCGCGCAGGGCGCGGTCCACGATGGCCATCGACATCGCCTTGCGCTCACAGTGGCCGAACGTGAGACCATAGCCGCGGGTGAATTGCGGGGCGGTCTCGATTCCGCCGGCGCCGGTGGAGATCATCTGGCATTCGGTGAGGGTCAGTTCGCCAATCTCGATGGCGAAGCCCAGTTCGTCCGGGACGAATTCCACCGCAACCTCGCCCAGCCGGATCTCGGCGCAAAGCGGATGGGTCGAGCCCCAGCCCCGCTGGGACGAATAGGCCAGCGACAGCAGGAAGCCTTCGTCGCCCCGGGCCAAGGCCTGGAGGCGCTGGTCGCGCCCGGCCGGGAAGGCCATGGGTTCGCGTGTCAGATCAAAAGGGTCCGGCGCCGCCTCGGTCCTGTTATCCGGCTCCAGCAGATCTTCGTGGGCGAACACCGAGGCGATGGTCGCCATGGGATAGGCTTGGGGCTCCTCCGCCTCGATCGCGCCTTCCAGCGGCGTCTCGCCATTGGCCGCGAGGGTGAAGTCCAGCAAGCGGTGAGTGTAGTCGAACGTCGGGCCCAAAACCTGGCCACCGGGGATGTCCTTGAACGCCGCCGAGATCCGACGGCGGACCGCCATCTGTCCGGTTTCCAATGGCAGGGACGCGCCGAACCGGGGCAGGGTCGTGCGATAGGCGCGGGTGAGAAAGATGGCTTCCGGCAGGTCGCCGCGTGCCTGTTTCACGGCCAGCGCCGCCAGATCGCGGTCGTAGCAGGACCCCTCGCTCATGACCCGGTCAACCGAGAGCGAGAGTTGCTCGCGAATCTGATCGACCTCGATCTCCGGGATCGAAGGATCGCCCCGGCGATCCTCCGCCAGCCAGCGATGGGCGTTGGTGATCGCGCGTTCTCCGCCCTTTACAGCAACATAGGCCATCTCGGTCTCCTCAGGCGACGACGCGGGTCGAACGCGGAAGCGCGGTCAGGCGATCTCCCGCTACGAAGATCAGATCGACACCGAACTGGAAGCGGGCGTGGTTTTCCTGGACCTCAGCCCAGAAGCCGGGCCGGAGCCCGGCCAACGCCAGTGTGGTCTCTGTTTTGATTCCTGGGCCTGTCAGCGTCACGTTCGACCCCGTGTCCAGGGACGGCAGCTGGATGATCAAGGTTGTTGACCGGTCGGGATACTTGGCGTCGCCCGCGTTGAAGGCCGAAAGGGGTGGCGCCGCGACAAGGTCGGCGACGACCGCAAATGCGGCCTTCTGGGGGTCGCTCACGACGGGCGCGCCGCAGTGGAATCGCAGCCATCCCTCGACCGGGTCTGTGCGCAGGCTGCTGTCCAGCCACACCGTTGTTTCAAAGTCGAAGAGTGTAAGGGCGGCCGCGCCGGCCGCGCGATGCAGACCGGCCGGCGCGTCTGGCGCAAACGAGACGTCGTGAAGGGTTCCGGGTCGCGCCATGGCGTCCATCAGCTTGCGGAAGACCCGCTGACTTTCCCGGGTCGGATCACCGAATCCGGCTGACACGCGGGCGAGGTCAAAGGCGATCGACATCAGGCAGGCTCCCGCGTGCGAACCATGGTGAAGAAGTCGACCTTGGTCGCCGCAGCCTTCCGCGCAGTCGTGTCGCGACGTTCCTGTTGCCCCCTCGCCAGTCTTGCGATCACCGCGCCTTCGACCGCTGCACGCAGGTCTGGCGACTGCATCATGGCATCGACGACCGCCGCGACTTCGGCATGCCGCCGGTCCCGTCCCGAGACATAGCCGACGCCGGTCACGCCGGTCTCCAATCGGACGGCCGCTCGCGTGACCGTCATCTCGCCCAGATTGAACGCGTCGCCTGAGCCGCCCATTCGGCCGCGCACCAGCACCATTCCGATCTCGGGGGCTCGCAGCACACTATAGGCGGGACGCTCGTTGAGGGTTTCCCAGGCGGCCAGAACGTCCTTTGTCGGCGCCTTCGCCAGGATCGAGAGCCAGGCTCGACGCCCAGGCGCGTTCTCTTCCGTTGGCCCGACCATCACCGCTGACTCCGACAAACAACCATGTTGTTGTAATTGTTGAGCCTGATATTGAATATTGATGGGTCATCTCGCAACAACGGTTTCATGAACATTATCTGACACAAGAAAAACTTGTCTAGATGACCGTCTCGGAACTGTTAAATTCTGATGCTATGAGTTTCCATCATGGCTCTGTGGCGTGAAATTTCGTGGTCTCTGGAGCGCCGAATTCAGGCGCGTGAGATTACGCCGGGCGACAAGCTGCCGACCGAGTACGAACTCTCACGCGAGTTCATGGTCAACCGCCATACCGTCCGGCGGGCGCTGTCCGATCTGCAGGAAAAAGGGTTCGTCGAGTCGACCCAGGGGCGCGGCAGTTATGTCCGGCGTCCGTCATCGCTTATGCGTCTGCACCGACGCCCACGTTTCACAGAGGCTGTTCGACAGGAAGGTCGAACGCCGCGCACGGAAACGATCAAGCTCCTGACCCGCGCGTCGGACGCCAAGGTCGCCGCCCGGCTCGGGCTCCGGCCCGGCGAACCGGTTGTCTACCTGGAGCGGTGCCGCTTCATAGATGATGAACCCACCGGGCTTAGCCAGCATCACTTCAGCTTCGGCCGACTGCCAGGGTTCATCGAGACCTACAAGATCTGCGGCACCATCACCCAGACCCTGATTGAATCCGGCATCCCGGACTACACACGCCGACAGACCGCGATTTCCGCCCGACTGCCGACCATCGACGAGGCGGGACGGCTGAAGATTCCCCGGCACGTTCCGTTGCTGGTGCAGCGGTATGTGAACATCGACGGCCTGGGACGGCCGCTGGAATACGGCATCTCGCGCTCCACGACAGAAGTCGAGATCGAGTTCCCCGATCCCGAACGTGACTGACGTACCGTCTTAGCAAAGGACCTGTTGTGGAGTTGGCGTTCAGGAATGCGCGGGTCGTGACCGCTGACGACAGTTTTGTAGGCTCGGTCCTGGTGCGTGACGGCAGGATCGCCAGCGTCGATCGCGGGACTGCGAGCACCGGCGAGGATCTGGATGGCGACATCCTGATGCCGGGCGTCATCGACCTGCATACCGACAATCTTGAGAAGCATTTCTTTCCCCGTCCCAGCATCGACTGGGATCCTGTCTCCGCCGCGATAACTCACGATGGCTGCTGCCTGTCAGTGGGTGTCACGACGGTCTTTGACAGCCTCTCGATCGGCTCCTTCAACGCGGCCGCCTCGCGCAATCACGAGAACCTCATCCGTCTCGCGGACGGCTTGGCTACGGCCGACGGCGCCGGACTCCTGAAGGCGGACCACAAGGTCCACTGGCGGTGCGAGACTCCAGCCGACGATCTGCCGGATGAACTTGAAGGGTTTGCCCGGCATCCGATGACCGCGCTGTTCTCCCTCATGGATCACACGCCGGGCCAACGGCAGTACCGGAACCTCGAGAAATACCTGGCCAACTGGCGCGCCGAGGGCATGACAGACACCGCTGTCGACAAGCGCATGGCCGAAATCCGCGACAGACAGACCCGCAACGCCGACCGAAACCGCCGGCTCGTGGCGGAGGTGGCCTTGGCGCGCCGGGCGCCTCTGGCCAGCCACGACGATGAAGACGCCGCCCACATCGACGCCGCCGCCGACCTGGGCGCCACTGTGGTCGAGTTCCCTGTCACCCTGGAAGCAGCGCGTCAGGCGCGCGCGCGCGGGATGATCATTGTGATGGGCGGCCCCAATCTCATTCGCGGCGGATCCTACTCCGGAAATGTGCCGGCGTCGGAACTGGCCCTTGAAGGTCTGCTGGACGCCTTCGCGTCTGACTATGTCCCCCGGAGCCTGATCGAGTGCGCCTTCGCCTTGACCCGACCCGAGTTTGGCTGGAGCCTGGCGCGCGCGGTGGCGACGGTCACGACGGGGCCGGCGCGGGCGGCGCAGCTTGCCGATCGGGGCGTCATCGAACCCGGCCGTCGCGCTGACTTTCTGCGCGTTCGCCTTGGCGGCAATCTGCCTGTGGTCCGCGAGGCCTGGGTCGAGGGCGTACGTCGGGCCTGATCGGCGTGTCGACCCTGCGCATCGTCACACTCAACACATGGAAGTGCGAAGGCGACTACGCGCGCCGAGTGGTTCTGATGGCCGACGGCCTGCGAGAACTCAACGCGGATATCATCTGTCTGCAGGAGTGTTTTGCGGGCGGTGGTGTGAACACGGCAGCCCGCCTCGCCGCGACCCTCGGCCTGCGCGCTCACCTTGCGCCGGCCCGACGCAAAGCCCGGACCTTTGGCGCGCGGCGGGTGATCAGCACATCCGGATTGGCGATTCTGACTCGTGGCGTGGCGAGAGCCGTCGATGTCTGTGCGCTCATCGCGGACCCAAGGGACGGGCAGCGTATCGCGCAGCGTCTGGATCTTGAGCACGACGGCGCGCCGCTGAGGATCCTCAACCTGCATCTGACCCATTTGCCGGGAGCCGGCGGCGACGCCGTCCGTAAGGATCAACTCGCCATGGCTCTGGACTGGGCCCTAGCCGGCTATTCGGACGGGCTGGTTGTGGCCGGCGATCTCAACGCAACCGCGGCGGACAGGGCCTTGGCCCCGCTCGCCTTGGATCCGGCGCCGGCTACATTCCAGGGTCACCGCGTCGGGGCTACAAACCTCAGCGGATCGGCCATCGACCACTGCATCCTGCTGCGCGAGGGGGATTGGCGTGTCGCCGTGATGAGCCGGGCCCTGGACAGGCCAGACGCCGACGGTTGGTTCCCAAGCGACCACGTCGCCGTGGTCCTGGATCTGATCCGGCGGGGCTAGGCCACCTACTGCAGATAGATCGCGCGTAGCCGGGCCAGCTCAGCCGGTCCGACGCCGGCTTCTTTCGCCAGATACCTGTCGACAGAACCCCACGTCGTTTCGACCTCGTCAAAAGCGACCTCGAGGAAGGCGCGATGATTGGTGTCGTACAGGGGGCGCGGGGCCGCCGCCGCGGGGTCCTTCTGATAGCTGGCGAAGAAGGCCGCCACAGGGTTTGCAGCCTGGGTCGCCGCATCGAAGCGCGGCATCTCGTATTCGGGTCGCCGATAGGTGGTCGACAGATGATAGTCGCTGAGGATCACTTCGCGCGGCACGCCCAGGGCGCTCAGGATCATGGCGGTGGCGAAGCCCGTCCGGTCCTGGCCGGCCGAGCAATTGTAGACAATCGGTCCCTGGTTCGCGAGCAGTTTGCTGAAGACGATCTTCATGTGAGGCGCAAGCATGGTGGGGAAGTTGCGGTACGAACTGCCCATCGTCGATGTGGTCGTCGGCTGAAGGCCTGAGATCCTCGACATCGAATAGCCGACGGCGGAATAGGACACGCCTTCGACACGGGTCGGCGCCAGAGACCGTTCTTCACTGGAGCGCAGGTCGACCATGTCGCCCACCAGGCTCCTGACGCGTTGGACATCGGCATCGGTCAGCATCGGGGTGCCGCCGGACCGGTAGATCATGCCCCACCGCACGTGCTTGCCGCCCGCAACAGGATAGCCGCCGACGTCGCGGAAGTTCGAACCCTGTTCGAGCTGCACCAGGCGCTCGGCGGCGTGAACGACCTCGCCCGTCTTGGGATCTCGCAGCGTGAAGTAGGGTCGTCCGGCGGGCGCAACATTCATCTCGTGCCGACCGTCCTGATCGCCTGTGGACACCCGGGTCGTCTGAGGGAGTGGAACATTGGGCTGGTCGGAGACATAGACCTCGATCGGGTCTTTGCTCGTCCAGGTGACGGCGACCTTGTCCGCCGACATCCGTTCGACATGCGGCGCGCTGATCGCGTCGGCATGGGCCATCTGGCCGGCGGCGAGCAGGAGTGAGAAGGCGGCTAGCCCAGCGAATTCGCGCATCATGGATACCTCAGAAAATGAGTGGTCGAGACGTTTCCCGGCTTAGT
>JANNFM010000308.1:0-3871 GCA_031379795.1 Alphaproteobacteria bacterium | reverse complement strand
CCTCGTCGCGCTCGGCCTCCAGCGCCTTGCCCTTCACGAACAGTTCGTCGAGACCTTCCTTGGTCGTCGCGTCGGACGTCAGCCGCGCGTCGAGAACTCTGTAGTCCTCGATGCGCTTGCGATAGGCGGCACGCAGGCCCTCCGGCAGCGCCGTGTTCGCAGCCACATCCATTTCCAGTTGGTCGATGTGCAGGCGCACGGTCTGGCGGCGCAGGTTCTTGGCCTGGAAGAAGTTCCAGTTGTTGTTGGCTTCGATGTTGAAGCGGTTGGCATCCTTGGTGGCGTTGTTGCCGAGCAGGGTGCAGACGGCCATGAACATGGCGAGGATGCCGATGAAGACGCCGGTCCAGCGGTCGCGCATGTCCTTATCAGTGTGCAGCCGCGCACTCAGCGCGCTCGTCTTCTCCAGGGCGTCCAGGGGGGTGGCCGCACGGGCCTGATCGTTCTTGGCCGACCAGTCGGGGCGGACGCCGGGGGTCACCACCAGAAAGTCCTTGCCGCCCAGGGCGCGGGCCAGCGCCGCCTCGTGGGGGCTGGCGACGACGCCGTCGCAACCGGCCTCGATGGCTTGGTGGATGCGGCGTTCGACCAGGGCGCGGGCGGTCTCGTGATAACCGACCTCGTGCAGGTCTTCATCCGAGAGGCTGGTCAGCACCGTCACCGCCAGGATCTTCAGGCCCGAGGCGCCGCGTCCGCGCACCGCCGAGGCCATCACCTGGGGTTCGCCATGCACGGTCAGGAAATCACAGCCGGAGCCCGCCAGCACGGCGGCGGACCGCTGCACCGTGGTGCCGATGTCGTGCAGTTTCCAGTCGAGGAACACCTGCTTGCCGGCGGCTTTCAGTTCGCGGGCCAGGGTCATGCCCTCACCGCCGGCGAACAGCTCAAGGCCCACCTTGTAGAAGCTGATGCTCTCGCCCAGAGCGGCCACCATCTCGCGGGCCTCGGCCACCGAGGGCAGATCGAGGGGAACGATCAATCGCGGGTCAGCGTTGACGGCAGATTGCGCAAGCGTGGCGGCGGCGACCATGGCATGGCTCCGGTGTGGTGCGGGGTGTGGTCCGCAGCGGGTGATTTGGGCTAAGACCGACAGATGAGCCAAGCAGAGTTCGCGGTCAACTTTTTCGTCGCCCTGTTCGCGTTGATCGACCCGATCGGCAACGTGCCCTTGTTCGCCGCCGCGACAGGGGGTGTGAAGTGGCGTGAGCGGGCCTGGATCGCGCTTTACCTGTCGCTGTTCGTGCTGGGCTTCCTGACGTTCTTCTACTTCACCGGCCTGTCGCTGCTGGAGTTCTTCGGCATTTCATTGCCGGCGTTCAAGATCGCGGGCGGCGTGATTCTGTTCCTGATGGGGCTGGAGATGGCCCGCGACGACTTCAGCGCTAAATTCTCCGAAGGCGCCGGCGAAACCGAGACAGGGGTCGGCATGGCCTTTGTGCGCAAGCGGTTTGAGCGGATGATCGTACCGTTCGCCATGCCGCTGCTGATCGGGCCCGGCGCGATTTCCAGCGTCATCATCTATGCCGACAAGGCCAAGGCGTTCGGCCTGCAAGGCGCCGCCGTTGGCCTCGGCGTGATCGGTGCGGTGTCCCTGGCGACCCTGCTTTCGTTCCTGGCCACGCCCGTCCTGACCCGCATCCTCGGCCGCATCGGCCTGACGGTGGTGGTTCGCGTTTTGGGTCTGATCCTGTGCGCGCTAGCCATCCAGTTCATCCTGGCCGGCCTGGCCGACAGCACATCCGGCTTCATCCGCTCGGCCGTGGCGCACCCGTACTAGTCGGGATCAGCTCTGCGCAGCCAGCACGTGGTCGATGCCGCGCAGGATGGCGTCGGCGTACTTTGGCCCCAGCAGGTTGGCGTGGTTGGCGGCGGTGACGTGCTCGACATAGCCTGAGCGGGCGCGTTTGGCCGGGGCTTCCTGCAACGCCTTGAGTTGCCCTTTGGCCCGGGGTGGGCCGGCGGTGATGACCGCGACGGGCAGGTCTGTCGGCAGTTCAGCCGCGCCCGCCAGCCGCGACGTGGGCGGCCAGCTCATCACCTCGGCGGCAGCGCCATGGGCATGGGTGGCCGAGGCGTGTATGCGGCGCTTTTCGGCCCCCGCTTCGCCCGGCAGGCCGATCAGGTTTCCGCTGACCATGGCGACCGGCGCCATCAGGCCGAACCGCGCGCCGTGGCTGACGACCTGCAGCAATCGGCCAAAGGCGTGGATCACTGGCGCACCCCCGGGCAGGCCGAGGACATCTGGCGTCACCGCATCCACCAGCACCAGCCCCGCCAGCGGCAGGTCGCGCTCCAAGGCGAACAGCCGCACCATCAGCCCGCCCATGGAATGACCCACCAGCAGGATCGGCGCGGTCTCGCCCAAGGCGTTCAGCAGGGCTTCAAGGTCGTCATAGATGGCCCGGCCATCGCGGGGTTCCGGGCCGGGGTCAGAATAGCCAAGACCCGCGCGGTCGTAGGCCAGACTGCGCAGGCCCCTGGCCGCCAGTCGCGTCTGCACGACCGACCAGTCGGCGGCGCAGCCAAAGGCCCCGTGTTCACAGACGATCAACAGGCCACCCTCGGCAGGACCTGCGCGGACGACACGCAGATTTCGGCCACCGATCTCGACCCGCTGGCCCTGAAACGGGGTGGGCGTCAAAGGCTGAGCTGCGCCCGTGGGCGGCCATCAGGGCCGATCGAGAGGCCTTTCAGCCCGTCAATCCGCTCGGCCTTGGCCGCGTCGTTGGCCAAACCACGCAGGTTGCGTTCGGCCTGGGCCAGATCCTGAGCGTCCGTCGAGCGCCGGACGATGATCGGCGCGCCGTTGCGGGCGTCCATCAGCGCCTGTTTGCTGGCCGGAATGCGCGATACCTGCGCCATCCGAACCCGGCCGGAATAGCGGATCGCCTTGTCCAGCGGCAGGTCGCCCGCCTCGGCAAACGCCTTGCCCAGGAACATGGCCGGGTTGAGCGGTCGGTCCTGATCGTCACGGATTTCAAAGTGCAGATGCGGCCCGGTCGAGGTTCCGGTGGATCCGACGCGGCCCACGGCGTCGCCTGCGGCCACGGCCAGCCCGGCCTTCACGCCCGCGGCAATGCCGCCAAGGTGCGCATAGAATGTCGTCAGGCCCTCGGCGTGGCGCACAGCGACGTAACGCCCGTAGCCGCCCTTCTCACCTGCCGCGATGACGACGCCGTCAGCCGCCACGCGCACGGGCACGCCCGCATCAGCCGAAATATCCACGCCCTCATGCAGCCGCCCCGAGCCTTCCCAGGGCAGTTGGCGCAGGCCGAAGGGCGAGACCACGGCATGGCCGGGGACGGGCTCCTGGAACGCAATGAGGATGTCGTCATCCGCAGCGTCAACCGTCGAGGTGACAGGCGCCACGGGAACCGCCGTGTGTGCCGGGCGCTGCGGCGCAAACGCCGGGGCCAGCAGCGAGGCATGGGCCACCGCCACGGCGCTGAGGGCGGATACCGCGACGATGGCGGCCTCCGCGGCCAGCCGACGCGCACGCGCCTTCGGGTTCAGTCTTGCTTTCAACGACACACTCAAACTCCACCATCGCCGCGCATTCTTGAGGTCGTGACCCTTGGGCCCGCCGCATGCTTCGGCATTCACCGTCCTGTACCAGACGGAGGATTAAGGGGCGTTTTAGGCAAAATACGGGCCGACGGCAAATCGGGGGGCGTTTTCGCCAGGGCAACCAACTCAGGTTAACCGATCTTCAAGCGCCGTCATCCTGGACGCAGCGGAGCGGAGATCCGGGACCCAGGAGCCCAGCGCACCGCCCTGGGTCCCGGCTCTTCAGCCTGCTGACGCAGGCTTGCGGCCGGGATGACAGCCGTTTTTTGCACGCGGCAACTTGAATTCGTTGCCCTCGTGTCAG
>JANNFM010000305.1:0-7402 GCA_031379795.1 Alphaproteobacteria bacterium | reverse complement strand
CGGCTGGAACACACCGGCGCCACGGTGTCCCGCAAGGAAAATCTGGGCTCTGCGGTGGCCTATCGCGCGCTGGCAGCCGGCGAGATTGACGCCTACGTGGATTACTCCGGAACGCTCTGGACGGGCGTTCTGGGGCGCGTGGACAATCCAGGCCGCAAGGCGGTGCTGGCTGAACTGACGACGGGCCTCAAACAGCGCGATGGGGTGCTGGTCCTGGGCTCGCTGGGGTTTGAGAACACCTATGCGTTTGCCATGCGCGCAGACCGGGCCAAGGCTCTGGGCGTGGCGTCTTTGACTGACCTGGCGCGCGAGGCGCCGAAGCTGACCCTGGGGTCCGATATCGAGTTTCTGTCCAGACCGGAGTGGAAGGCCGTGGAGGCCGCCTATGGCATGGGGTTCCGGACGAAGCGCTCGTTCCAGCCGACCTTTATGTACCGCGCTCTGTCGGGCGGCGACGCCGATGTGATCAGTGCCTTTTCGTCGGACGGGCGCATCGCCGCCGACAAGCTGGTGGTGCTGAGCGACCCGAGGGGCGCGATCCCGCCCTATGACGCTGTGATCCTGATTTCGCCAAAGCGCGCGGGCGACGCGCGGTTCGTCGAAGCCCTGCGACCGCTGGTCGGCGCCATTCGCGTGGAGGCCATGCAGGCGGCCAACTACAGCGTGGATCGTGACACTGGCAAGATCACGCCCGCGCAGGCCGCGAGGACTTTGGGGCCCCGATAGCTGCGGCGAATGAGCCCCTCATAGCCTTTCGTTAACCATAAAGACCGACAACGGACGCGCTGCGGGGGCGCCCGCCAGTCTGTCATGTCATGAGGTTTTCCATGAGCGGCGCCGAGGTTCTGGACGTCGGGCGAGACGCCATCTGGCTGACGATCCAGATGTGCGCGCCGGTGCTGCTGGTTGGCCTGGTTGTGGGTGTCGGCATCGGTCTGTTGCAGGCGCTGACACAGATCCAGGAACAAACTCTGGTTTATGCCCCCAAGATCGTCGCGATCTTTGTGTCGCTGCTGGTCTTCATGCCGATGATGGGCGCACTCATGAGTTCGTTCATGCGCAGTATCGCCGCCCGTATCGCGGGCATGTGAGGGCCAGGACTGGCCCATGGAATCCTACGCCACTGCGCAACAGGTCTTCGCCGGCGGCCTCATCTTCTCCAGGCTGGGGGCGATTATCATGCTGCTGCCTGGGCTGGGCGAAGCGTTCATTCCGGCGCGGGTTCGGCTGGCGTTTGCGTTTGCGTTGACCCTGTTGCTGTTTCCGCTGTTGAGCACGACCGCCCCGCCGCTGCCTGCGGATGGCGCGGGCCTCGGAGGCGCGGTGATCAAGGAACTGCTGATCGGCTTGATGATCGGCGGTATCCTGCGCCTCTTTATGAACTCTCTGGCGACGGCGGGTGAGATTGTCTCGCTTCAGACCACCCTGTCGTTCGCCCAGACCGCCAACCCTATGCAGGCGCAGCCCTCCACGACACTGGGCACATTTCTCGGGCTGATCGGTATCGTTCTGATCTTTGCGACCAACCTGCACCAAATGTTTATCAGCGCGATTGTCGGGTCGTTCGAGATATTCCCGTTCACCATGGACGTGCCTGTCGCGGATGCAGGTGAACTGGCGATCCAGACGATCAGCAAGTCGTTTGCACTCGGCGTTCAGCTGGCCGCGCCCGTGATTGTCTTCTCACTGGTCTTCAATATCGCCACAGGGTTGGTGGGACGCGTCATGCCGCAGTTCCAGATATTCTTCGTCGCCACGCCGCTGCTCGTCCTTCTGGGATTGTCGGTCTTTGCGCTCAGTCTGGGTGTGATCGGGATCGTCTGGGCCGATCGTTACGGCGAGCTCATCGGGATGTTCACCCGCCCATGAGCGAAACGCCGGAGAAAGACTCCAAGACAGAAGACGCCACCTCTCACAAACTCCAGCAGGCGTATGAGAAGGGGGATGGTCCCCGGACCATGGATCTGGGGTCGGCGGCGACCCTGGCTGCGGTCTCGGGGGTCATCCTGGTTGCCGGCGGCTGGCTGTCCAGCAACATGACCAACGAGCTGACGCCGTTCCTCAGTCGGGCCGGGTCGATGTCGGTCGAGCACGGCGCGCCCGAAATCCTGCGACATGCCCTGATGGCCGGCGCGCCGCCGCTGTTAATGGTCATGTTCGCCGCCGCCCTGGCAGGCCTGGTGTCCGGCCTTGCCCAGGGCGGTCTCCGGCTCATGCCGGACAAGCTCAAGCCGGACTGGTCCAAGGTCTCCCTGATGAAGGGCCTCGAGCGGCTGTTCGGCCCGGATGGCCTCATGCAGTTCGCCAAGTCGATCGTGAAGGTGATCATCATCGCTTTACTCGGCTGGTGGATTCTGGAGCCGATGTTTCACCAGCTCGCGCCACTTTCAGCCGCCGGACCTGCGGCGATTTTTCCGTTTGTCATCGAGGTCACCAAACGACTGGTCATGGCCGTCATAGCGTTAGCTCTGGCGATCGCAGCGCTGGACTGGTTATGGCAGCGCCAGCGGTTCCTGGTCCGCATGCGGATGACCAAAGAAGAGGTCAAGGAAGACTACAAGTCGACCGAAGGCGACCCCCATATCCGGGCGCGCCAGAAACAGATCCGCTACGAGCGCGCCCGCAGGCGGATGATGCAGGCCGTGCCGGGCGCGACCGTGGTGGTGATGAACCCGACCCACTACGCCGTGGCGCTCAAGTACGAACAGGGTGAAGACGCCGCTCCGACCTGTGTTGCGAAGGGCCTGGACAGCCTGGCCCTCAAAATACGGTCTGTCGCCGAAGAGGCCGGCGTGCCGATCATCGAAGACCCGCCACTCGCCCGCGCCACTATGCAGCGGTGGATATCGACGAGATGATCCCGCCGACCCACTACGAAGCCGTCGCCAAGATCATCGGCTTTATCCTCAACGCCGGCGCGAAACGCCGCGCGCCGGCCAGAGTGTGACAGAATGACACCAACTGATTCGCCGGAGGCGTCGCCGCTCTCCATGTCCGAGCCGCTGCCCAGGTCCCGCAAGGTCGATCCCATCATCGCGTTTGCGGTGTTGTTCTTTCTGCTGGCCGTTGGGTTCGCCCTTGTCCCGGCGTTCAGCCATGGGCTGGAAAACCTGGCCAGCATGATGCTGCTGACCGGCTTGGCCGGGGTCTGCTGCATTGGTCTGTTCGTGCTGCGCGGCCCGGCAGAGGCTCCGGCCGAGACCGAAGCCGGGACCGAGGCCTTTCTGACAGCGCTCGACGAACCTGCCGCCGTGGTCGCACCGGATGGCCGGCTGCTGAGCGTCAATCCGGCGTGGCGCGAGACGATGGGCGTCGCGCCAAGACTGCCCAAGAGCGGCGCGGCCGCTGCAAGTCTGTTCGCCGCCCTGGCCACCGCGCGCCGGGGCCAGCTGGGTCGGGCGTCGCTCAGAGCCGGCGGTGGCGATCACGAAGCTCTGGTGTCGCCCATCGCGCCGCGCCGATTTCTGGTCCGCCTGACCGGTCGCGGGAATAGTCCGCTGGCATTGCCGTCGTCTGCCATGGATGTGCTGAACGCCGTGATGGGCGCCACAGCGCCGCCACCCAAGGTGTTGGATGCCTTCGCCGCCGCCTCACCATTCGGCGCCGCGTTGCTGGACGGGGAAGATCCCTTCGAAGCCCGGATCATCGAGGCCAACCCGGCGCTGGCCGCCGTCGCCCACGGCGGGGTGGCGGGTCAGGTGTTCGGCGAACTGATCGAGCCGGTCAGCCGAATGGACGCCACCCTGCGGGTCGCCGAGGCGCGTCACGGCCATGCGCCGCTGGAAGTGCGTCTGGCGCATGATCCCAGCCGGATCGCCCATCTCTACCTGTCCCAGAGTCCCGGGCGCTGGGTGGCCTATCTGGTCGATGTGTCCGAGCAAAAGCAGATCGAACTGCAACTCTCGCAGAGCCAGAAGATGCAGGCCATCGGCCAGCTGGCTGGCGGTGTGGCGCATGATTTCAACAACCTGCTGACCGCGATCCTGATGCAGCTGGACGTGCTGGCGCCACGCCATCCGGTGGGGGATCCGTCCTACGAGGGCCTGAACGAGATCAAGCAGACCTCGATGCGCGCGGCCGACCTGGTCCGCAAGCTGTTGGCATTTTCGCGCAAACAGACCGTCCAGCGCGAGATCCTCGATGTCGGCGAGATGGTCTCGGAGTCCGAGGTGCTGCTGCGGCGTCTGCTGTACGAGGACGTCAAGCTGGTCACCGACTATGGGCGTAACCTGCCCCATGTGCGGGCCGACCGGGGGCAGCTCGACACGGCGGTCATGAACCTGGTGGTCAACGCGCGCGACGCCGTGCGGGGCAAGGGTGGCGGTACCGTGCGGATCCGCACAGCACGCGTGACCCAGGAGGAGGCGCGCGGACTGGGCTATGCCGTGGCCCAGGGCGATCAGGCCCTGATCGAGGTCTCCGACGATGGCCCCGGAATCGCGCCCGACGTGATGGCGAAGATCTTCGAGCCGTTTTTCACCACCAAGGCGGTGGGCGAGGGCACCGGGCTTGGACTGGCGACCGTCTATGGCATCGTCAAACAGTCCGATGGCTGGATCGCGGTCAGTTCGACGCCGGGTGAAGGTGCGGCGTTCCGGATATTCCTGCCTGTTCATATCCCGGTGGCGTCGCTTGAACCCGTGCCCGTCAAGGTGACGCCAAAGCGGCCCGCGGCGCGGGATCTGTCTGGCGCCGGTCGCATCCTGTTCGTGGAGGACGAGGATGCTGTTCGCAGCGTCGCGGCCAAGTTGCTGCGCGCGCGCGGTTATGAGGTGATCGAGGCGGCCAGCGGCGAGGAAGCCCTTGAGATCGCCGAACAGAACGCCGGCAAGATCGACCTGATGATCTCCGACGTGGTGATGCCGGGCATGCAGGGGCCGGAACTGTTGAAGCAGGCGCGCGTCTATCTGGGCGGCGCGCCCGTGATGTTCATCTCCGGCTATGCCGAGAGCGAGTTCTCGGACCTGCTGGAAGGCGAGACCAATGTCTCGTTCCTGCCAAAACCCATCGACATCAAGACCCTGGCCGAGCGCGTGAAGCTGGAGTTGCAGAACGCAGCATAATTTAGAGTCGACTTATATAAGTGCAATCTGCATCATGAAGCTCGGATCATTTGGAGAAATTCATGTTGCACGATGCCGTTGGCGCGGAGTTCCGTGAGATCGCAGACCGACTTCAAGATGGCAGGCCAGCCAAGGCCGTCATCGCGGTCCGGACATACGATACGAGCGTCGAGGATCTGTGGGATGCGCTCACCAACCGTGAACGGATCCCTCGGTGGTTCATGCCGATTGAGGGCGAGCTCCGGTTGGGCGGCCGCTATCAGCTACAGGGCAATGCCGGTGGAACGATCACGCGCTGTGACCCGCCGGAAGCCTTGGAGGTCACTTGGGAATTCGGGGGTGGCGTGACCTGGGTTACTGTGCGCCTCGAGTCGGACGGACATGGCGCGCGCATGACCCTCGAGCACATCATGCTGACGACCGACATGGACGGCGATCATTGGAAGCAGTTTGGCCCTGGCGCTGTCGGAGTTGGCTGGGACCTCTCAATCATGGGCCTTGGCCTGCATATCGCGTCGGGCGATGCCAAGCCGTCGGAGGCCGACCCCGCTTGGGTCGCCTCCGACGAAGGCAAGGCCGTGATGCGAGCCAGTGCTATGGCCTGGGCCGAGGCCCATATCGCCTCAGGTGAGGATTCTGAGACTGCGCGAGCCATGGCGAAACGGACGGCGGGGTTCTACACCGGAGAGGCCTGATGCACGCATTCGACGTTCTGGGCGACCCGGTTCGCCGTCGCCTGCTGGAACTGTTGGCTGACGGAGAGCGCTCGGCCGGCGAAATGAGCACCATGGTCCAGGCCGAGTTCGGCATTACCCAGTCGGCGGTATCGCAACATCTCAAGGTGCTCCGTGACTCTGGTTTCACCAGCGTCCGCGTTGACGGCCAACGCCGCATCTACGCTGTCGACGCGGAGCCGATGCAAGCCGCGTCGGTTTGGCTGGACCGCTTTCGAATTTTCTGGACTCCGAAACTGGAGGCTTTGGCGACCGAGGTCGCTCGTGGCAAACGGAAGCGTTGATCCCCTTGCGCTGGACGCCCGGAGCCTTCAGCTTAAGCCCCAACCAGAAAACACGGTATGGGAGCAGGACATGGTGGCCATCAATCCGAACGGAACGCTGCGGGGCAAGACCGCGCTGGTTACCGGCGCCAGCCGGGGTATCGGCGAGGCCATTGCGGTCAGGTTGGCCATGGAGGGCGCCAGGGTCGTGGTGTCGGCCCGCACGGCGGAAGACGGCGAGAGCAAGCTGCCCGGCACGCTGGCCGCCACGGTCGCGCGCATTCGCAATGCGGGCGGGGAGGCTATGGCCATCAAGGCGGACCTCTCCAGCGAGACCGACCGGGCGCGGCTGGTCTCGGAAGCGGTCGCGGCTTATGGTGACATCGACATTCTGGTGAACGACGCGGCGGTCACCTTCTTCATCCCGGTCGAGACATTCCCCAAGAAACGCTTTGATCTGATGATGGAAGTTCAGGTCTGGGCACCCATGCATCTGTCGCAACTGGTGTTGCCGGCCATGCGCGAGAAGAAGGCCGGCTGGATCGTCAACATCTCGTCCGGTGCCGGCATTCATCCGAAACAGCCCTACATCCGGCGCAGCGGCGGCACGGTCTATGGCATGTGCAAGGCGGCTCTGGAGCGCCTGACCACGGGTCTGGCGTCCGAGGTCTATGACGATGGCGTCGCGGTGAATGTGATCTCGCCGGGTCTGGTTGATACGCCAGGGGTCGCGGTGCATGGCCTGATCAACGAACAGACGAAGGATCGGGTCCAGCCCATCGAGTTCATCGCCGAGGGGGTCTATCAGCTCTGTGTAGGCGACCCGAAGACGATGACGGGGCGGATCGATTATGCCGAGCCATTGCTCAAGGAACTGGGCTTGAAACCGTCGGAATTGGTTTGACGCGGTAAGCCCCCTCCACCACGCTTCGCGCGGTCCCCCTCCCCCGATGGGGGAGGACCAGAGGTTGCCGCTGCTTGTCCTCCCCCATTGGGGGAGGGGGCCCGTCCGAAGCGCCGCAGGCGCGTAGGAGGGTGGAGGGGGCTCGCCGCCACCACAGAACACGAAGGACACCCCATGATCGAACAGACTGTCGAAATCGCCACCAAAGATGGCGCGACCACCACCTTCATCACCCACCCAGAACGCGGCGGGCCGTATCCGATCATCCTGTTCTTCATGGACGCCCCGGCGATCCGCGAGGAACTGCGCGACATGGCCCGGCGGATCGCGGCGGTGGGCTACTATGTGATGCTGCCCAACCTCTACTATCGGCGGGGGGTGATGGAGATGGCCGACCTGCCGCCGCTACCCGAAGCCGAGGCGCGGGCGCGGATGTTC
>JANNFM010000259.1:0-3154 GCA_031379795.1 Alphaproteobacteria bacterium | reverse complement strand
CGCCAATAGGCGCCGGGGAAGCGGGCGCAGAGCTTGCGCACGGCCTCGCGGATTTCGGGGAAGGTTTCCTGGGTCACGCGCCGACATTGCCACGACGACGCAGGGTCAGCCTAGAGCCTGTCCCGGTCAGCCCCGGCTGCGATCCAGGTTACCTGATCGGCGCAGGTGCAACAGCGATCGGTCAGTTCCTGTAGCGATCGGCCAGGCGGCGGATGTCGCGCGGCCCCAGCTCCGGTGGCCAGGCGAACTGGGCTCGCCAGCGCAGGCGACCGCACGCCGGGCAGGTCCACTGAACCCTGCGCGCCACATCGGCGACCCGGGTCGCGTGCCCGCCGGCCTTCAGCGCCCGCAGGCGGTCGATCACCCGCTCGGGGTCATAGGCCCTGGACCACGAACACGCGCTGCAGGCGATCAGCAGGCGACATCCCGGATAGCGTCGGAAATCCCCCATCGCCTGGGTCCCGTCATGGGGAATGAGCCGCATCAGCCGTGCGGCTCCCCGGAATAGAAGTCGGGCTCGCGGGTGAAATGATAGGCCGCCGTGGTCAGGGCCTTATCGACCGCATCCAGGATCAGATAGTCCGGGTGGAACGGTCGACATCGTCCCTTCAGGTCCAGCAAGGCCCGGCGAAACGGCCGCAGCGCCTCAAAGGCCGCCCGGGGATCGGTGATGCCGCGATAGTTGACCTTGACCATGAAGAGCTCCGTTCTGTGATCCAGAACAAAAACAGAACAATATGACTTTGGCGAGTCCCCCAGAGTTGTAGTTCCGGGAATATTTTCGGGACGGCCGCCGACGGAAGGCAGCCCTTGTGCGGGGATCGGCAGCGGTTACCCTCGCCGGTGATCGGCCACGATCTGGAGACCTTCACGTGATCCTGATCGAGCGTGGAGCCTGAAGCGCCTGATCTTGCCGAAGCAAAGGAATGGACCGTTGCCGCTTACACCCCGTCTGCCAATCCGCATCCGCGTCCGCACAGCCATGGTGCTGGCCGGCATTCTGGCCTGCAACAGCCTGTTCGCAGCGCCCGCCTATGCCGCCGAACCTGCGAGTCTCACAAGCTCGGACGAGACGCTGAAAGTAGGCGGGCTCGAACGCCGGTTCCTGATCCACGACTTTTCCCGTGGAACCAGAGCGCCCATCGTGATCCTGCTGCACGGTGGCGGGGGCAACCCTGAGAATGCCGTCAACATGACCCAGTTCGATGCGGTGGCCGCGCGCGAAGGTTTGATTGCGGTCTATCCCGGCGGCACCGGGGGTCTGCCTGGCGGCAAAATTCTGACCTGGAATGCGACGCACTGCTGCGCCTATGCCATGCGCAACAAGGTTGACGATGTGGCCTTTATTTCCGCGATCATCGACCGGCTGGTGTCGTCCGGTCGCGCCGACCCGGCCCGGGTCTATGTGACCGGCATGTCGAATGGCGGCATGATGAGCCACCGCCTGGGCCGGGAACTTTCGGCGAAGATCACGGCCATCGCGCCGGTCGTCGGCGCCGTGTTCGGCGACGAACCACCCCCGCAGGGTGCGATGCCGGCCTTTATCATTGTCGGTGCCGAGGACCGCACAGTCCCGGCGGCGGGGGGCCCGCTGGGTCTTCAGCGCGACGTGCTTCGCAGCGGACCTGCCGCAGAGGATCGACCCGTGTCGCCGGCCAGGGCCCAGGCCGACTATTGGGTCAGTGCGAATGGCTGCGGCGCACCCAAGACCTCGCGAGACCCTGCGTCTCGCCAGACATTGTGGGCCGGTTGCCGGTCAGGCGCCGATGTTGTCTTCGTTGAAGTGGCGAACAACGGCCATGCCTGGCCCGGCGGTCGTCCCGGTCGTGCCGGCGCCAATGAGCCGAGCCCGACCTACAACGCCAGTGAGGCCATGTGGGCGTTCTTCAAGCGGCAGGTCAGGGTCGCGCGCTAGAGCCTGTCCGTTTCGGATGGAATCATCTGAAACGGATAAACAGGCTCGCTCTCATACATTTGGAGCACGACGGGCGCTTCAACCGGTATCCACTTCAAGCTGTCGGGACACTAGTGGATAGAATCTGACGCTTGGTACCCGCGGCCATGGACCGGCAGGACCGTGGACTACGATTGCCGCAGCGCCAACAAGCGGACGTTGGGAACGGCTGTTCAGGGGGGGAAACCTGACATAGCGCCGGGACCCACCCAGACACAGAAACGCCGCTGATCCTGCGACCGGCGGCGCGTATCTGTCAGACGTAGAGGTTTAGGCGAGCACGGCTTTGCGTCGGCGGATCATCGAACCGGCGGCGCCGAAGCCGATGATCATCATCGCCCAGGTGGCGGGCTCAGGCACCGCGGCCGTGAGGAAAGAGCCAGCCCCGTAGCGCGTGGCGCCTA
Source organism: Alphaproteobacteria bacterium (assembly GCA_031379795.1). Classification (GTDB taxonomy): domain Bacteria; phylum Pseudomonadota; class Alphaproteobacteria; order Caulobacterales; family Caulobacteraceae; genus Phenylobacterium. The sequence continues at coordinate 796 of JANNFM010000259.1, read as the reverse complement.
CGTCGAGAAGCGTCGCCAACTGCCCGGCTTGGGAAGGCATGGAGTACCGGCTTCCGACGGCCGACAGGCGACCGCCGAAGCTATCAAACATCACCGGACCTGGGTTATTGCCGTAGGTGTTGAAGTTCGGATCAAGGCCGCCATAGCCCCAGGACCCGAGTTGGTAACTACCGGGGTTCAGGACAACCGGGGTATCAAGGTTTTGGAACAGGAAGCTTTGGCTGGTGGGGTTGAGGACATTGGAGAATGCCGCAATCGGCGTGGCCAGGGTCCCGTCACTGTGGAAGATGGCGGTCTTCAGGACGCCTGCGATGCCATCGGCACCGCTATCGAAAGCGCCCAGCGCTGTAATGCGGATCGGCGCGAGGACGTTGAAGTCCAACCCCAGGGTCCCGCCCCAGCTCTGGTTGCCAAAGATTGGGGAATCCAGATTGTATATTCCCGGCCCTGCGGGTCCCGGCACGACCGGCGGGGGTGAAGATAGCGCCACAGCGTCGAACGTTCCGCCGCCGTAGCGGGTGATCCCAATATCCAGAAGCGTCGCGAGCGAACCGGCATCCCCAGGCATGGAATAGCGTGACCCCAGCGCTGTGAGGCTGCCGCCCAGTGCGTCGAAACTCACCGGACCCGGGTTTGCGCCGTAGGTGTTGAAGTTCGGATCAATGTCACTGTAGCCCCAGGACCCGAGTTGGTAACTGCCGGGGTTCAGGACAACCGGGGTATCAAGGTTTTGGAACAGGAAGCTTTGGCTGGTGGGGTTGAGGACATTGGAGAATGCCGCAATCGGCGTGGCCAG
>JANNFM010000233.1:0-2764 GCA_031379795.1 Alphaproteobacteria bacterium | reverse complement strand
CCTCAAGGTCTTCGCTCAACGACTCATCGGCGCAGGTAAGCCAAAACGCCTCGTCCTCAACGCCATCGCCCGAAAACTCGTCGTCCTCGCAAACGCCATCCTCCGGCCAAATCAAACCCTAGAACAACTGACTTGATGACACGGGTGGGGGTGATAGATGATCTTGCTGTTGCGCCATGGGCAGACCGAGTTCAACCGCGAGGGGCGATTTCAGGGACATATGGACTCGCCGCTGACCGATCTGGGTATCCGCCAGGCCGAAGCCATGGGCGGGCTGGTCCGCGATCTGATCGCAAGCGACCAAACAGGCTGGCGGATCGTCGCCAGTCCACTCGGTCGGGCGCGTCGCACTGCCGAAATTGTGGCCGCCAATACGGGTCTCACCAACATAGAGATCGACCCTCGCTTGATCGAAATCACTGTGGGCCAGTGGGATGGTCGGCTTAGATCGGAAGCCGAAGCGGTGGCAGGCGTTGGCTTCACGCGCAGCGGTTGGGACTTCAGTTCACCCGATGGCGAACCGTTCGAAGCAGCGGTCGAGCGCACACGAACATGGCTCAATACCCTGCCGCCAGAGCCCCAAAGGCGCATCATCGCCGTGAGCCACGGTGTGACCAGTCGCGTGTTGCGTGGCGTCTATGCAGGCCTTGATCGGACAACCGCCCTGGATCAGCCGGTTCCACAGGATGCCGTCTACCGCCTTCAAAACGGCCAGATCGACCGGTTCGACTGTGAGCCGGTGGAATAGGCCGCCATAAGGTCGGTCATGATCCGCGTTCTGTTCATCGCCGCAGCGGCCTTCTTGACCCTCGGCGCTGCGAGGCCAGCGGGTGTCGACTACCTGTTGAGCGTGCCGCAGGCCAGTGGTCCACCGGAGCTGGCGGTCGAGATGCGCCTTCGCGGTGATGCCGATGGTGAGACGCGCATATCCCTGCCGGGGTCGGGCATTTCGGAATTGGAGGTCTCGGGCGCTACTTCATCTGCACCGGACGCCAATCACCGCCTGTTGCGCCACCGGCCCGGGGCCAAGCTGAGGGTTCGCTATAGTCTGCTGGTGCCGGGCGCCGTCGCCGTCTCGGGCGACGCGGTCTTTGCGATCCCTGACGGGCGCACTGATCAGCCTGTCACCTTGCGCTGGAACCGCTTGCCCAAGGGATGGCAAAGCCTCTCCGACCTGGACCCGGGCATCGCGGCGCGCGCGCCATCGGTGGCCGACCTGGCGGGCTCGGTGCTGTTGGCTGGCCCGGACTTGCAGGTGGCGGAACGTCCGATCAAGGGTGGCGCACTACGCGCGGCGGTCTTCGGTGACGCTGCGGGCGCAGCACGGCTGGCCGAAATCTCGGTACCCGTGGTCAACGCTCAGCGCGCCTTCTGGAACGACACATCGGGCGCGTTCCTGGTCGCCACTGGTTTCAAGGTAGCCTCAGGTCGCAACTCCAGCCTGATGTTGCCGTCAGACATCCTGACCCGATCAGATCCGGAGAACGAGATCGCCCGGGCGCTGACCGGGTCCTGGATTCCGCAACGCCTCGGTAGCCCGTCGAAGAGCCCCGCCGCCGGGATCATGGAGGGTCTGGCCAGCTTCTATGCCGACCGCATTCGCCTGCGCGCCGGGCTAATGCCGCTGGGTGCGATGGTCAGCACCCTGGCTATGGCCGATACGCGCCACGACGCCGGATCGCGCGGTACGATCCTGGCCCTGAGATGGGATGAGGACATCCGGCGCAAATCCGGAGGCAAGCGGGATCTGGACGATGTGATGTTGCGCATGGCCGACCACTACAGTCGCTTCCCGCCCGGCCAGGGACCGGACGTGGTCACCGGGCTGATCTCGGCCGCCTGGGTGATTGCCGGTCTCGACCTGCGCCCGGACATTGCGCGCTATGCCGAGGGCGGGGCGGTCATCCCCCTGCCTGAGACGATGTTCGACAGTTGCCTTGATGCCCGGGTCACGGTCGCGCCCGGCTTTGATGCGGGTTTCGATTCGGTGGGGTCGTTTGCGGCCAGGTCAGTTCGCGGCGTCCGCCGGGGCGGGCCGGCCTGGAACAGCGGCCTGCGCAATGGCATGGCGTTGGACAGCTGGACGTTCAACGCCGGGGACATGACCCGCGAGATCGTGCTCACCGTTCGGCCGACCACCAAACGGGGCAGGCCGCGCGCTATCCGCTTCTGGCCCTATGGCGACGTGGATGTGGAGACCCGAAAACTGCAGATGGCGGTCGGCCTTTCCGAGGCGGCGAGCAGCGTCTGCGCCCGCAAGATCGGCGGGCTTTAGGCCTCATTCCGCGCCAGGGGTTCCGCGCAGGCCGCCGCTCGGGTTAGAACGCCCAACCTCTTCGCAATCTGCCCGAACGGACCATGGCCGGACATTCCAAGTTCAAGAACATCATGCACCGCAAGGGCCGCGCCGACTCGGTGCGCTCCAAGCTGTTCTCCAAACTGTCGCGCGAGATCACGGTGGCGGCCAAGCTGGGCCTGCCTGACCCCAATATGAACGCCCGGCTGCGGCTGGCGGTGAACAACGCCAAGGGCGAATCCGTGCCCAAGGACGTCATCGACCGCGCCATCAAGAAGGCGGCCGGCGGCGACGCGGAATCCTACGAGGAAATCCGCTACGAGGGCTTTGGTCCCGGCGGCGTGGGTGTGATCGTCGAGGCCTTGACCGACAACCGCAACCGCTCGGCGGCGACCGTGCGCTCGACCTTCTCCAAGAACGGCGGCAATCTTGGCGAAACCGGATCGGTCTCGTTCATGTGGGATCGCG
>JANNFM010000211.1:0-15408 GCA_031379795.1 Alphaproteobacteria bacterium | reverse complement strand
CCCAACACCACCCGGGTGAAGGCTCGCCTGAGCGTGCGTCGCAACGGCGAGGCCGTCGAACCTATGGTGTTCAACGGGGAACGCCTGAAAGCTATCTCGGTGGCCATCGACGGTCGGACGCTCGAACCATCCGAGCACACGATTGATGCCGAATTCCTGACCATCCACGCCCCGCCCGCCGCCTTCACCTTGGAAACCGAGGTCGAGATTGATCCGGAGAACAACAAGGCGCTGGAGGGGCTCTACATGTCCGGCGGCCGGTTCTGCACCCAGTGCGAGTCCGAGGGGTTCCGCAAGATCACCTTCTGGCCCGACCGCCCCGATGTGCTGTCGCGCTTCACCGTGCGGATCGAGGCAGACCAGGTGTTCCGCCACCTGCTGTGCAACGGCAATCTGATCGACAAGGGCGCCCTGCCCGGCGGTCGCCACTTCGCGGTCTGGAACGACCCGTTCCCCAAGCCCAGCTACCTCTTCGCCCTGGTTGGCGGTGAACTGGACGTGCTGGAGGACAAACTCACCACAATGAGCGGTCGCACCGTGGACCTGCGCATCTATGTCGACACCGGCATGGCGGCGCGCGCGGCCTATGCGATGGATTCGCTGAAGCGTTCGATGGTCTGGGACGAGCAGGCCTATGGCCGCGAATACGATCTGGACCTGTTCATGATCGTGGCGGTGCGGGATTTCAACTTCGGCGCCATGGAGAACAAGGGCCTCAACGTCTTCAACTCCTCCCTGCTGCTGGCCGATCCCGCGACCGCGACCGATGTGGACTATGAGCGCATCGAGGCCGTCGTGGCGCACGAGTACTTCCACAACTGGACGGGCAACCGCATCACCTGCCGTGACTGGTTCCAGCTGTGCCTCAAGGAAGGCCTGACCGTCTTTCGGGAGCAGGAATTCTGCATGGACATGCGCGGCCATGCCGTGGGCCGCATCAAGGCGGTCAAGGCGCTGCGCATGCGCCAGTTCGCAGAGGATCAGGGGCCATTGGCCCATGCCGTGCGGCCCTCGGCCTATATGAAGATCGAGAACTTCTACACCGCCACGATCTACGAGAAGGGCTCCGAGGTCATCAGCATGCTGAAGACCCTGATCGGGGCTGAGGCGTTCCGGGCGGGGATGGACATCTATTTCGACCGCTGGGACGGCCACGCCACCACCGTCGAGGCCTTCATCCAGTGTTTCGCGGAAAGTTCCGGCCAGGACCTGACCCATTTCTTCCGGTGGTACGAGCAGGCCGGAACGCCCCGCGTGACCCTGACAGCGCGCTACGATGAGCGCGCGCGGACGTTGGCGATGACCCTGACGCAGACCACGCCACCCAGCCCTGGCCAGCCCCACAAGCGTGCCCTGCCGATCCCGGTGACGTTGGGCCTGCTGGACCATGAGGGGCGGACCCTGGCCTTCGAACGCGAGGGCCAGGCCGTGGATGAGACGCTGATCGTGCTCGACAAGGCTGAGGTGCAGGTGACCTTGACCGGTGTCGACAGCCGCCCGGTGATCTCGGCCCTGCGCGGGTTCTCGGCCCCGGTGGTGCTGAAAACCGACGCTGAGCCCAACGCGCGCTACCTGCAGCTGGCCGCCGACCCCGACCTGTTCAATCGCTGGGAAGCCGGGCAGGACCTGGCCAGCGACCTGATCCTGGCTCGCGCGGACGGCAGGCCCAATGAGGTCGGCGAGGAACGCTTCGCCGAAGCGGTTGGTCGAGCCCTCAGCGATCAGGCCTCGGACGAGGCCTTCAAGGCCCTGCTGTTGTCGCTGCCGGCCGAAAGCGATCTGGCGCTTATGCGCAGCCCGGTGGACCCGGCGGCGATCCATGCGGCACGCAATGCGCTGAAGCTGCGGCTGGCTTTGCACCTGGAGACCGAACTTCGACGGTTGCACACCGGCTTGCAGGATATGGGTGACTTTCTGCCAGACGCCGCCGGGGCCGGTCGCCGCGCCCTGCGCAACGCGGCTCTGGACCTGATGGTGGCCAACCCTCGCGCTGACGTCGCCGAGATCGCGCGCGGACACTATGCGGCGGCCGCCAACATGACCGACGCCATGGGGGGCCTGAATGCCCTGATGCAGATCGGAGGGGCGGCCTATGACGACGCGCTCGGTCACTTCTACGACCGCTGGCGGGACGAACCGCTGGTAATCGACAAGTGGTTCGCTGTGCAGGGGCGCGACACATCTGATGAGGCGTTCGGGCGCATACTGGCCCTGACTGCCCATCCGGCCTTTGACGTTCAGAACCCTAACCGCCTGCGCGCCCTGATCTCCAGCTTCGCAAACTTCAACCTGGTGAGGTTCCATGATGCCAGCGGGGCCGGATACCGGTTCCTGGCGGACCAGATCATCGCTGTGGACCGCTTCAACCCGATGACCGCCGCACGCATGGTGGATCCGCTGGGCGGATGGCGACGCCTGAAGCCGGAGCTGAGCGCGTTGATGCGGGCGCAACTGGAGCGAATTGTCGCCGTCGAAGGTCTGTCGAAGAACGTCCATGAGCTGGCGTCCCGCGCTCTGAACTGATGCGACATAACCGACGATGACCAGAGCGCGCGGATCAGTCTAGACTCAGCCGCGGTTCGGCGGTTCGGATGCCGGAACCTTGGGAGCAGCAACGGTGGCCGACGGCGGAGGGCACAATGTGACCGGCGTCCAGCCCGAGCGGCGGGCGCGCCCGCGCGCGTCGGCCCTGCGTCGCCTTGCACGTCCATCAATCGTTGGCGCTCTGACGTTGCTCGGACTGTTCACGGCGGGCGCGTTCCTGCGGCTGACCTATGGCGCACCCAGTGCGGCAGAGCTCGCGACCGGCTTCCTGGTGCCGCTGTTCTCCGCGGCGACGTTAGGGATCCTGCTGTTCCGCGAAACCCTGCGCGTTGACCGGATTCAGGCCGCACGAAGCGACTCCGAGACCCGCTTTCGGATGGCGGTCGAGGCGGCCCGCTGCGGAATCTGGGAGTGGGATCTGGCGGCGGACAAGATCTTCATGTCCGACGTCACCGCCGCCCTGTTCGGCTGGCAAAGCGGTGAGGTCGATGGTCAGCAGGTGCTGGACCGCGTTGCGACCGGCCATCGCGACGGAATGCGCGACGCTCTGTCCACCGCGGCGATGTATGGCGACTTCGATGTCTCGTTCCGGGTGCCGCCGCTGGCGGGCGGGCGACCGGTCTGGATCGACTTCCGGGGCCGTGGGTTCGGCGAAAGCCCCGAGGGCGGCTTTGCCCGGATCATCGGCGTGGCGCTGGATGTGACCGAGGAACGTCTGGCCCAGGCCCGCGCCCAGTCCGCCGAGGGTCGCTTGCGTGATGCCATCGAAAGCACCTCCGAGGCGTTCGTCCTGTGGGATCGACATGGACGTCTGGTGATGTCCAACAAGAACTACCTCGACTTCTTTCAGCTGGATCCAGAGCTGATCAAGACGGGTGTAAGTCGCGAGCCCGTCGCGCGTGCTGCACGAGACGCGATCCGCCAGGAATACCCCGCCCCCGGTGGGCGTCGCGGGGTTCGCGAAGCCGAACTCTCGGACGGGCGCTGGGTGCAGATCTCGGAACGCTCAACGGCGGAGGGCGGCCTCGTAGTCACCGCCGCCGACATCACCGTGCTGAAAACCCAGGAAGAGGCGCGGCGACTGCGCGAAGCCGAGTTGCGGCGGGTGGTCATCAATCTGGAACAGAGCCAGGAGCAGCTGTCGGAGCTGGCGCGCAAATATGAGGCCGAGAAAATCCGCGCCGAGGCCGCCAGCCAGGCCAAGAGCGACTTCCTGGCCAATATGAGCCACGAACTGCGAACGCCCCTGAACGCCATCAACGGCTTTTCCGAGATCATGGCCGGTGAGATGTATGGCCCGGTCGGCGATGCCCGTTATCGCGACTATGCTCGAGATATCCTGAGTTCCGGCCAGCACCTGTTGGCCCTGATCAACGATATCCTCGACATGTCCAAGATCGAGGCCGGCAAGCTCAACATGCGTTTCGAACCCGTCTGTCTGGCCGACCTGGCGGAAGAGGCGCTCCGGCTTGTGCGCAACAGGGCCGAGGGAGCCGGACTAACCCTGGTTCTGGACTTTGGCGAACTGCCTGACGTTGAGGCGGACTATCGGGCCGTGAAACAGGTGCTGCTGAATCTGCTGTCCAATGCAGTCAAGTTCACGCCCAAAGGCGGGCGCGTGACGGTGCGCGGGGAACTGCGGGAGGATGCGCTGGGCGAACGCGTCCGGATCAGCGTGCAGGATACCGGCATCGGCATCCTGCCGCAGGATCTGGAACGGTTGGCGCGACCGTTCGAACAGGTCGAAAACCAGCATTCCAAGACCACCCAGGGAACGGGCCTGGGCCTCGCCCTCAGCAAGGCTCTCATCGAATTACACGGTGGCCTGCTGGATCTGCGCAGCGCACCTGGGCGCGGCACCGTGGCCAGTTTCGCCCTGCCAGTCCGACAAAGTGAGGTTCAGTCCATCGCCGGCGCGGCCGCCTGACGCGGGTTCCGCGCCTGGCGTGGGCGCGCAAGAGCCTCGGCAAACTTGGCGCGATCCTGCGGCGACAAGCTGGCGGCGAACGCGACCAGACGGGCGTCCATCGCCAGCCGGTTCCTGTGTTCCATATCCCGGGCGCGTACGAGGTTTGATGTTGCAACGGTCGCATCGAAGGGGTCTGCGCCCAGTCCCTGGATAGCCCCCTGAACGATACGGCGACTGTCTCGCAGACCCGGATCATGGGTGGCCAGAAACGCCGGCGTCTGCGTCCGCCAGGCGGCCTGAGCTTCCGGCGACAACGTCCGCACCGCTGCGTTCACGGGACTGCGGTCCCGTCGCTCCGGAACAGGTCCCATCGGCGAGGCTTCAGGCCGGTCGCCGTTGAGCCGTGCCCCCATAAAAGCGCCGACCCCAAAGACATTCAACGCTAGCGACACAAACAGGGTCGTCAGCAGGACTGGGCGGTTCATCAGACGTCCTCATCCGCTTCAAAGCCAAAGTCGTCGTCGATCAGTGCTGCAACGGTGGAGGTGGCTTCGATCGTCGGGTCATTCCGGGTAGTGATTTGCAGGCCGACGGCAAACCCCGCAACGCTGGCGGCGGCCAAGCCCGCGCCCATGCCCACAGGCAACAGCCAGGCCATCCAGCCCGCCCGGCGAGGCGACGGCGCACCGGCGACAATGCCATCCGCCAGCCCCCGTGTACCGCGGGGCGCGGCAAAGGTCTTCAGCTGCGTATCCAGAGCGGCGGCATCTGCCAGCACGCGACTTGCCCAATCGGGCCGGGCAAGCATCAGCTGTGCGGCAGCCTCACGTTCCCGGACGGGCCAGCGGGCGACATCACCGCCGAACGCTTCGGCCAGGGTTTCGAAACGCCCGGTGTTCATCCCGTCATCCCCTCAGATCCGCAAGGGCGGTCCGCAACGTACGCCGGCCCCGACCCAACAGGCTTTCCAGCGCCTCGACACTGACCCCCATCACCGCCGCCGCCTCGATGTTGCCAAGCTCCTGGTAATGACAGAGCACGATAGCCTCGCGTTGGCGATCCGGCAGGGTTTGCATGGCGGCGGACACGCGGCGGCCCGTGTCCACGGCGTCCAGACCACGATCCGGGCCTGGCCCCTCGTCCGGCCGGTCCGGCGGCTCGGCATAGCTCAACTCCCGACGACGCCGCAGTCGGTCGTAGCAGAGGTTGAGCGCCACCCGATGCAGCCAGGTATCGAACCGCGCTGCACCGGGCCGCCACCGGGGGGCCTGTTTCCAAACCCGCAGAAAGACCTCCTGAGCGACATCCTCGGCAGCCGCGGCGTCGCCCAGCATCCGCCCGGCCAATGACAGCAGGCGCGGCAGTTTCCGGGCGACGAGAGCGCGCACGGACGCCGGGTCGCCATGGGCAACCCGCACCAAGAGTTCCTCGTCGGGATCCCCCAAGACCTGCGGTCTCCAGGAGGCGTCTATTTCGGGCCGGGTCCACGCATCCTCTGTCGCATCATGTCCATTTCCTCGCGAGAGAGCCAACCATCCGTGTTGGTGTCCGCCCTGGTGAAGCGGCGTTGTGATGTTTCGGACATTTCCTCGCGGGACACCGATCCATCCTTGTTCACGTCCAGTTGCATCAAGCCGCGGCCACCGTGGCCCTTGGTCTCATGGCGCTGCGCCATGGCCTTGGCCTCGTCAGCGCTGATCCTGGCGTCTTTGTTGATGTCCATCCGGGCGAACATCCGGCCCTGACGGACAGTTTCAACGGCTTTGAACTCGGCCAACGTTACTTTGCCGTCCCCGTCGGCGTCCGGATTCGGACGTCGACCGCCGGGGCCTGGCTGCGCATGCGCGGCGGTGACGTAGAGTGCCGCCATCGCGGCGATCAGATAGATTTTCATGAGTCCTCATTGCAGTTTCAGACGCACCCCGAAGACTTCAACGCAACACCACCCTGGTTCCGTCGCTATCCGCCGACGACGCTCCGGTAGGCCGCCCGGGCCCCGGCCTGCGCCTTGGCCACCCGCTTCACAAGCGCCGGGTACGACCGCACTCCGCCAGCCCTGGCCAGCAGCGTCTGGAATGCCTTGGGTTCCTGAGCAGGGGCCGGGGCGTCACCGAGCGCGACCTTCAGCAGTTGGGTGAGGTTCTGCTGGAGCTGCCAGGCATCGAGAAGGGCTGCCAGAGGCTCCGGCGCGGCCAGACCGTCTTCCCCAAGCGCCGACAGCGCCTGAGCAGTATTTGGCGACAAGGGTCCGCCCTCTGCGGCATGCACCAGTTGCAGAAACTGGGCCGCGAACTCGATATCCACCAGACCGCCGGGCGAGAGTTTGAGGTCCCATTCACTGGAGGGCGGTCTCTCCTGCGCCAGCAGGTCGCGCATCTCACGCACATCGCCAGCCGTTGCAGCGCGGTCCCGGGGCTTCCGCAGCGCCGCTGCGATGGCGGCCGACGCCTCCGCCGCGAAAGTCGCGGAACTCGCCCAGACCACACGGCCGCGGGTCAACGCCAGCAGTTCCCAGGTTTCCGCCTCATCCTGATAGTAGTCGGCGAAGGCCGTGAAACTCACCGCCACTGGCCCCTTCGTGCCCGAAGGTCGCAACTGCATATCGACATCATAGAGCTGGCCCTCGGTGGTCGGGCTGGACAGCGCGGCGATCAATCGCTGGGTGAACCGGCCATAGAAGGTCGACGCATCCCAATCCTTGAGATCGGACACCGCAGCCGGGTCATGTGGGCGGTAGAGGGTCATGAGATCGAGGTCGGACATTGCGCTCATCTCGCGAGAGCCGCACTTGCCCAGCGCCACGACCGCAACCTCGCCCGGGAAGGCACCGCCGATACGGACGGCCTCAGCGAGGGCCGCGGGGGCCAGGGTTTCGATGCAGAGGTCAGCAAGGTCGGCAAAGGCCCGCCCCGCGACCTCGGCGGTGGCCGACCCACTCATGACCTGAACCCCGATCCTGAAGGCTTGTTCGCGGTGCACGCGGCGGACCACATCCATTGCCCCCTCAAAGCCTGGGGTCGCAGCCATCGCGCGGTCCATGTGGCTCCGCTCGGCGGTGATCTCGATCCCGGAGAAGAAGTTCGGGTCGAGCATCGCGTCAATGGCCGCCGGGCGGCGCGCCAGGGTGGTAGCCAGATACGGCGCATACGCCAGTACCTGGACCACCAGTTCCAGCAACCTTGGCTGCGCCAGGAACAGTGACTGAAGCTGAACGCCGACCGAGAGGTTTTCAAAGAAGGTGCTGAAACGGTTGAAGGCGATCTCGGGCGCGCCCGTCGCCTGCGCGGCCTCAAGCAGGCGTGGCGCCAACCGGGTCAGCAATTCCCGCCCACGTTCGGTACGCGTGGCCGCTGCGCGGCCGTGATGCCACGCCCGGATGGTTCGCGAGACCTTGAGCGGATCGGCGAAACCCATCCGTTTCAGGGTCGCCAGCGTTTCCCGGTCGTCGTCCACGCCGGTAAAGACCAGACTGCCGAACCGGGACGACAGGGCCTCTTCGCCAGCAAACAACGCCCCGTAGTGCGCATTGACGGTTTTCAGGGTCCGGGTGACGGCGGCGTCAAAGCTGCGGAGCGTGTCATAGCCCGCCAGCGCCGAGATACGACGACGTTCGGCATCGGCGTCTGGCAGGCGATGGGTCTGCTCGTCAGCGATCATCTGGATGCGATGCTCGACGCCGCGCAGCCACCGATAGGCCTGGGTCAGCTCGGCGGCTGCGGCCGGAGCCACGTGACCGGCTCCGGCCAGCGCCTGCAACGCGTCGAGCGTCCGGTTGCTGCGCAGTTCCGGATGGCGTCCGCCCAGAATGAGCTGTTGGGTTTGAACGTAGAACTCGATCTCTCGGATGCCTCCACGGCCCAGTTTCAGGTCAACACCTTTGGCCGAGACGCGCTCATCAACCTTGTGGGCATGGATCTGGCGCTTGATGGCATGGATGTCGGCGATCGCGGCGAAGTCGAGATTCTTGCGCCAGATATAGGGGGCGAGGTCGGCAAGGAACGCCGCGGCTGCAGCCAGGTCACCCGCGCACGGCCGGGCCTTGATGAAGGCGGCGCGTTCCCAGTTTTGCCCGACGCTTTCGTAGTATTCCAGGGCTGCAGGAACGGGCACGGCCAGTGGCGTGGAAGACGGATCGGGGCGCAGGCGCAGGTCAATTCGGAAGACATAACCGTCAGGGGTCCTGGCCTGCATCAGGTCGGCCACCCGTTGTGTCACGCGCACCGCCATGGACAGCGCCTCGACGCCAGGAGCGAGCACGGTCTGGATGACGTCAGGGTCAAAGAAGACCGAGATGTCGATGTCGCTGGAGTAGTTCAGTTCGAAGGCACCCTGCTTGCCCATGGCGATGCAGAACCAGCCGGGGATCGGGCCCGTCCCCCCCTCGCCCAGGGCGGTCAGGCGACCCGCCGCCAGTTCCTCGCGGGCAGCCACGGACAGGGCAGCACAGAGGGCGGCGTCGGCGAACCGGGTCAAGGCTCCGGTAACCTGATCCAGGTTCCAGACCCCACCAAGGTCAGCCAGGGCGGTCAGCAGATGGAGCTCCTGCTTCAGAAGGCGCAGGGCCGGTAGGGCCCGACCAAGGTCGCCGCGGGACACCGACTGGGTTCTGGCCAGGATGCCCTCAAGCCGGGATAGGGGGTCGGCCGTCAGCAAATTGGCCAGTCGCGCCGGGTCCCGGCGAGCTAGCGATGTGAGATAGGGGGAGGCTGAGAAAATTGGCGCCAGCGCGGGCCATGCCGCGTCCTCAACACCGAAGGCCTGCTGCGCCCGCGTCGCCGCACTGGCATTGATGATCGGACCACACGGACGGATGGCGTCGCCCAGGGTCATACCATCAAGGCCTTGGCAGGATGAACGCCACGCGCAGACCCGGGCCCATCTCGCCCACCTTGCCCGGCCCCTCGGAAAGTTCGAGCCGTCCGCCATGGGCCTCGGCAACAGCCGCGACCAGCGACAACCCCAGCCCGGCCCCGGGCTGGTTGCGGCTGTTTTCCAGGCGTACGAACCGCTGAATCACGCGGTCACGGTCCTCGTCGGGCACGCCGGGACCTGTGTCTGTGACCGAGAATTCCACTTCGCCCGATGACCTTCGTCGCACCCGCAGCATGATCGCCCCACCTGCCGGGGTGTATTTCACGGCGTTGTCGAGCAGATTGGCCAAGGCCTGGGCCAGGAACTCGCGGTTGCCCCGGATACTGAGGTCGCGAGTGATCTCGGAGGCGTACTCCAGGTCCTTTTCCTCACAGAAGGGTTCGTAGAGTTCCGAGATGTCAGCCGCCAGTTCGGCGGGATCGAAGATCACCGGATTGGGTGCCTGACCTGCCGCTTGCAACCGGGCGATAGACAATACGGCGCCAAAGGTTTTCAACACGCCGTCGGTATCGTCCAGGGCCTGGGCCAGCGCCTCCTCAGCGTTGCCCTTTCCGGCCTCGACGTCGATATAGGCCGCCTCGAGCCGGGCGCGCAGGCGGGTCAGCGGTGAGCGCAGATCGTGAGCGATGGCGTCACCGGCGTGTTTGTGGCCGGCCATAGACCGCTCCAGCCGGTCCAGCATATCGTTGACGCCCTGGGCCAGTTCGTCGAACTCATCGCGCGCCCCGCGCACATGGGCGCGGACTCCGGTCTCGCCGTTGCGCACGCGTTCCACCACGTCGATCAGGCTGACCATGCTGCGCGAGACATTGCGGCTGACCAGTACGCCGCCCGCCAGACCCAGCAGGATCACCAGCAGCCCTGCTGCCTGGAGCGCGTGGACGATCTTGGTGACATAGGCCTCGTCCTCGCCAGCGTCCGCCCCGACAAACAGGACCTCACCGCCCGACAACTTCTGCTGCAGACCGCGGGCCGGGTGCTTGACCGGGTGTCCCTGGGCATCGATGTCGGTGACCTGAAACGTCGTCCACGCGGGCTTGCCGGCGAAATTCTCGACCGGAGACTGTTCGATCGACCCCGAAATCCGGCGGCCATCACGGGTCAGCAGCAGGTAGAGGAAAGGCTTCTCACTGGACGCACGCTCGATCAGGGACTGGTTGATCGCATCCACGCCCGCCCGATCGTAGACGCCGACGAGCGAGCGCATTTCCCGCCGGATGTCCTGGTCCGTGCGCCGCGTCGCCTCGCCAGCGGTGGCGATGTAGATATAGGCCAGAAACAGTGAAGCTGCCGCTGTAAACAGCGCCAGGAACAACAACGTCAGCCGGAACGGCGTGGTCCGGAAGATGCGCGGCAGGCGCATGGCCACCGCGCAGACCTACGCGTCGAGCCGGTAGCCCGCGCCGCGCACCGTCTGCAGCATTGGCCGGTCGAAGCCCTTGTCGATCTTGGAACGCAAGCGTGAGATGTGCACGTCGATCACATTGGTCTGGGGATCGAAGTGATAGTGCCACACCTTCTCAAGAAGCATGGTGCGGGTCACAGACTGGCCGGCGTGGCGCATCAGGAATTCCAGCAGCTGGAATTCGCGCGGCTGAAGATCCACCGACTTGCCGGCGCGTTGGACGGACCGCCCGATCAGGTCCATCTCCAGGTCACCGACCTTTAACAGCGTCTGAACCGAGCCGGTATCGTGGCGGCGCGCCAGAGCCTGAATCCGCGCGATCAATTCCGGGAAAGCATAGGGTTTGACAAGGTAGTCGTCAGCCCCGGCCTGCAGACCATCTACACGATCGCCGACCTCGCCCAGCGCCGATAGAAACAGCACCGGCGTCCGGTCGCCTTCGCGACGCAGCGTTTCGACCAGCTGAATGCCGTCCATCCGGGGCATCATGCGATCCACCACCATGACGTCGAAGGCTCCGTCGCGGGCCGCGGTCAGCCCCTCCTGGCCGTCCGCACCGCGCGTGCACTCATGGCCCGCTTCTGTCAGGCCGCGCGCCATAGCATCGGCCGCTTCCAGGTCGTCTTCGACGATCAGGATCCGCATGTGATTCCCGTCCTTGTCCGGACGGGAGTTTAGCCCGAAATCTTGATCGGCAGGAAGGCCGTGCGACCACTACGCAGAACGCCCACCAGAACACTGGTCCGGCCTGCCTTTTTTGCAGCCTCCACAGCGGCCACCAGATCGGTCGGCGTCGCCACGGCGCGATCATTCACGCGGGTGATCACATCGCCACGACGCAGGCCCTTTGTCCCGGCGTCGGAGTTTTGATCCACGGTTTCGACCAGCGCGCCGCGAACCTCGGCTGGCAGGTTGAGACGTGTCCGCGCGGCATCATCCAGAACCCCAACCGACATGCCGAGCACTGGCGCCTTGGCCAGCACACCCGGTCCAGGGGCGCGACCGCCGGGACCACCGGGGGTGTTGTCATTCGAGGCGAGGTCCTTCTCCGAAGGACGTACGCCCGAGCGGATATCAACCATGCGCTTCTTGCCTTCGCGAATGACCTCCAGCCGCAGGACGTCTCCCGCGCGAACGCGGGCAACCTGCCGGGTCAGCTCGGTCGAACTTTTGATGGCGATGCTGTTGACCGAAATCACCACGTCGCCCACCTGAAGGCCGGCTTTGGCCGAGGGGCCGCCCGGGGAGAGATCGGCAACGATCGCACCCTTTTGATCGCCCAGGCCGAGGGCTTCCGCCGACTCCGGCGTGAAGTTCTGGATCGTCGCGCCGATATAGCCGCGCTGGATCTTGCCGCCGTTGATCAGTTGCTTGGTGACCGAGTCGGCGACATCCGACGGGATCGCAAAGCCAATGCCGACCGAGCCACCGGACGGTGAGAAAATCGCCGTGTTGACGCCGATGACCCGACCAAAGACGTCGAAGGTCGGACCACCGGAATTGCCGCGATTAATCGGGGCGTCGATCTGGATGTAATCAACGAAGGTCTCGCCGATGTCGCGACCATAGGCGGAGATGATCCCGGCTGTGGCAGTGCCACCCAGGCCGAAAGGGTTACCAACGGTGATGACCCAGTCGCCAACCCG
Organism: Alphaproteobacteria bacterium; assembly: GCA_031379795.1. Lineage (GTDB taxonomy): Bacteria > Pseudomonadota > Alphaproteobacteria > Caulobacterales > Caulobacteraceae > Phenylobacterium. The sequence goes on along the minus strand of JANNFM010000211.1, from coordinate 3,032 downwards.
CGGTTTGGCGGTGTCCTCAAAATTCACGAACGGGAATGGGCCGCGCCCACCCTTGACCCTAAGCACGGCCAGGTCGGTGGATTCGTCACGGCCGACGATTTCCGCGTCGAACTCGCGCTCGTCCTTGAGCACGACCTTGATCGTCTCGGCGTTCTCAACCACGTGATTGTTGGTGACGATGTAGCCGTCAGCGGAAATGAAGAAGCCCGAGCCCGCCGATTGCTGCGTCGGTCGACGCGATTGACCGGGACTATTGTCGCCGTCGCCATCGCTGTCATCCCCGCCTTGGGGTCCGCGTGGCCTGCCGCCGAACGGAAGGCCCGGAAGGCCGGGTATCTGACGCATGGCGGCAGGGTCGACCCGACTGGTGACATTGATCGACACCACCGCCGGAGACACCCGCTCGAAAATGTCGGCGAAACTGAGGGGCGCGCCGGGCGGCGGCGCGAAGATTGGTACCGTGGAGGCCCGGATCAAGCCGCCCGGCTGCAGCTGTGCATGCGCAGATGGCAACTGAATCCCGGCTCCGGCCACGGCTGCGGCCATGACACCGACGCCTGCGACAGCGCCCAGCAAATAACCCGTCTTCTTCGTCGTCATCCGTCTTCATGTCCCTGGGTGCGCTCTTGGGGAGGCGAACGCACCTGCTCAAACTAGGGGTGTTGCGTAGAAGTGCAACGCCCTGCCCCTGTTATCGGGTCAGCCTAGGCTTGGCTTAGCGTCCAATGTTGGGCGCAATGATGTCAGTGTGTTTCATCCTTGGCGATCCGTCGCAGCTGTTCTGCCTCAGTCGGCGTTAATTCCGCGTCTTCAGGCCGATATCTCAGGCGCGCGATCAACAGTCCTGCGCCCCCCAGAACCACCAGAAACGGCGCGACCCAGAGCGCCAGATTTCCGGGCGAAAACTGCGGCGTGAGCAGCACAAACTCGCCGTAGCGATCGGTCAGGAACCGCTTGATTTCCGTGTCGCTACGACCGGCGCTGACCTGCTCCCGGACAATTTTTCGGAGGTCAGCGGCCAGCTCCGCCTGACTGTCGTCGATGGATTCGTTCTGGCAGACCAGACAGCGCACGTCGCGGAAGATGCTGCGGGCCTGGGCTTCCTGAGCCGGATCAGGCAACCGGTCCGCCGGATCAGACGCTGCGGCCAGGCAGAGCGCGCCGGCCAGCGCCGCCACAAGTGCGCGGCCCATCATGCCGGCTTCTCACGCCGACGACCGACACCCAGGCGCAGTCGACGATCGCTCAGCGAGACAAAGCCGCCAAGCGCCATGATCGCAGGCCCCAGGAAAATCAGCGTCGCCCAGGGGTTCCAGTAAGCGCGAACCAGCCATCGGGGTTCGGGACCGTCATCGCGCCGCTCGCCTAGGACGAGATAGATGTGCGAGGGCCCCTCGTAACAAAGACCCACCTCCGAGGTGGTTTGCCCACCGGCCGTAAACAGCCGCTGTTCGGGTTGTGCGCGACAGACGGGGCGGCCCTTGCGGGTGACCGTCAGGGTCGCGCGGTCGGCGTCGAAATTGGGACCCTGTACAGGGTCCACGGCGTCCAGACTGACATGGTAGGCCCCGATATTCAGGCTGCCGCCGATGGCCAGGGCTTCAGCCGTTTCAGCCTTCCAGGTGGTCTCGAACACAGCCCCCAACACGAACACGCCCAGGCCCAGGTGCGCCAGGGTCATGCCCCAGGCCCCGCGCGGGAGGCCGACCAGGCGTCGCCAGGTTTCGGAAAAAGGCGCCCGGAAGGCGCGGGTGCGCTCGACAAGCTCGGTCAGCACGCCCGCAATCAGCCAGCCGCCCAGCGCCACCCCCAGGGCCCCGAAGGCGTTCTTCGGGCTGACCAGAGCGATGGCTAGCACGCCCGATCCTACGGCGATCAGCATCGCGACCCACAGCCGTTGAACGACGCCGCGCAGGTCGCCGCGCTTCCAGGCCATCAAAGGACCCGCCGGCAGCAAGATCAGCAGTGCGGCCATCAAGGGCGTAAAGGTCAGGTTGAAATAGGGTGGTCCGACCGAGATCGCCTCGCCGGTCATGGCGTCGCGGATCAGCGGGTAAAGGGTGCCAAGCAGAACGGTGACTGTCGCAGCCGCCAACAGGATGTTGTTGAGCACCAGCGCGCTCTCGCGGCTGATCGGCGCGAACAGGCCGCCTTGCCCCAACTTTGGTGCGCGCCAGGCGAACAGTGCGAAGCCCAGACCCGACGTCGCGCCCAGGATCATCAGCAACAGCACGCCACGTGTGGGATCCACGGCGAAGGCGTGAACCGAGGTCAACACACCTGAGCGCACCAGAAAGGCGCCCAGCATGGAAAACGTGAATGCCGCCAACGACAGGAAGAGGGTCCAGCCGGCCAGGGCCCCGCGCTTTTCCGTGACAATGGCCGAGTGCAGCAGAGCCGTGGCCACCAGCCATGGCATGAAGCTGGCGTTCTCAACCGGGTCCCAGAACCACCAACCGCCCCAGCCCAGCTCGTAATAGGCCCAGAATGCGCCCAGTGTGATGCCGATGGTCAGCAGGCTCCAGGCCGCCAGTGTCCAGGGCCTGATCCACTTCGACCACACTGCGTCGATGCGTCCCTCAACCAGCGCCCCGATGGCCAGCGAGAACACCACCGACATCCCCACATAGCCTGCGTAGAGAAATGGCGGATGCACCGCCAGCGCCGGGTCCTGAAGCAGGGGATTGAGGGACCGCCCCTCGACCGGCGGCTGCGCCAGACGGATCAGGGGGTTGGAAGCGAACACCGTGTAGGCCAGAAAAACGGTTCCCAGCACGCCCTGCGCAGCGACCGTAGACGCGCGCAGTCCGCGCGGCAGGCTGCGACCCAGTCCGGCTGCGGCCGCCCCAAATCCTGTGAGCGCCAGACACCACAGCAACATCGAGCCTTCGTGGCTGCCCCAGGTTCCGGCCACCCGGTACAGCAGCGGCTTCTGCGAATGCGAATTGGCGGCCACGTTGGAGATCGAGAAGTCGGATATGACAAAGCCGTGCATCAGGGCGGCAAAGGCCGTTGCTACCGCCAGAAAAGCC
>JANNFM010000200.1:0-7387 GCA_031379795.1 Alphaproteobacteria bacterium | reverse complement strand
ACCGGTGCATCACGGACCGCAAAGGCCCGTTCCGCCGTCCAGGGGTTTGTCGGCCCCTCCACCAGCGGCCCGAAGCGGGTGTCGTAGAAGGTGCGGGTCAGGGGTTCCACCCCGGCGGATGTCTTCACCTGGATGGTGACGACGGTCTTTGTCATCGGAATGGACTGACCGTCGAAGAGGTACGCCGTGGAATCCTTGGGGTCGAGTTTCAGTTCAAACAGGCCAAAGCGCCGGGCGGTGGACACCGTATGGGTCCACGCCACCCATTGATTGTGGCCGATGCCGATGGTCGGACTGTTCTGCAGGCCGGCACCCACGATGTTGAGCTTGCCCGGAATGATCAGGTGCATCCGGGTGAACCGGTTGATGCCGTCCCAGGGATAGTGGGGGTTGCCCAGCAGCACGCCGCGTCCGGATTTGGTCACCTCGCGGCCCAGGGCGTAGGCATTGCTGCCCTGGCCTTCCGGCACCGGCGAACGCTCGGTCGGGCTGTGCGGTGCCACGATGTCGGGGACCCCGGGCGGTGCGGCGGTCGCCACTCCGGCCATCATCGTCGGCTGCTGGCCCGCGATCACCGCCCGCCAGTAGTCTGTCTCGGTATAGACCCGCACCCAGGCCGCACCCTTGCAACGGGCGTCTGGCAGGTTGGCGACGCCGGTGTCGCGGACATAGCGGTTGATCCCGGCGATGAACCCCCGGCCCAGCGCGCGGGCATCTGCGGAGGGCTTGAAACCACCGGGGACGTCACCCGCCAGCCTGGCCTCAAGCCGCCCCGTCTGGATCAGCCGCTGGTGATAGAGGTCGCTGACAATGTTGGCGTCGCGGTCGCCGGCCCCCAGGTAGCGGGACCGCTCGCCGCTGACCGTCATCGTGCGTTCGGCAAAGTCACAGAAATTGTCCTGCGCCGCCGCATAGCCCGCGCCATATCCCAGCCCGCCATAGTTGGCGGCAATCACATGCGGCGCGCCATAGGCGGTGCGGGTCAGGTTGGCGGTGTAGGTTGGCTCGGCGGCGAAGCTGCCCGTAGCGAAGGCGGCCATCGCCAATGCGACGCCCAGCACCTTGGTGTTCAATGGCATGACCTGCTCCCGCGACGACCCGCCATCGTGAAGCGTGACGGGTTTGCCCGAAGCTAGGGTATGCGAGACGGCCGCGCCAGCCAAAGCGCGTAGCCCAGCAGCACCGCCGTGCCGAACACCAGCACAGCCGCAAAGGGTCCGGCAGTCTGCGGCTTCAGGCCGGTGATCGCGCTGAAATTCAGAATATAGGCCACATCGCCGAACAGACCGGGCAGGATCAGGATCACCGCCGCGGTCACCGCATCAGCCGGGGCCACCTTGCGCCACGACATGATCGAGCTGAGCAACACACAGACGCTGAGCCCGATGGCCAGACCACTCAGGCCCAGAGCCAATGGCCCGCTCTCGAACATCATCGCGCCACCGAACCGGAACATCACCGCCCCGTTCAGCCAGACGCCGAAGCCCAGCAAGCCGAGGATGAAAGTCTCCCGTCGCGTCATGGTCTGCCCTTCAGGAAGCGTCCGGCCGGTCGAGCCGCAGATAGACGCTATCGCACCATTCGTCGGCCACGTGCCAGGTCTTCTCGCCGTAGCCCGTCACCTGAAATCCTGCCCGCGCAAGCAGGTCGAGGCTGGCCTTGTTGCGGGGATCTACATCGGCAGTCAGGTGGTCCGTGAAGCCCGCGAACGCAAAGGTGATGAAAGCGGTCAGCGCCTCGGTCGCGTAGCCCTTGCCCCAGCAGTCCGGTGACAGCAGGTAGCCGACCTCCGGCCAGCGCCAGCAACCGAGCTTGCCGATACACCGCCCCTCCAGCGCGATGATGAAATCACCGCCAGACGGCCCCGCGATCATGCTGGCCAGCCACTCAGCCGTGGTCTGCAAATCCGGATGCGGCGGGCTCGACCAGTACCGCATGGCCTGGGGGTCAGACATGATGGCGTGCATCGCCGCCAGGTCACTCTCAAGCGCGGGGCGCAACCGAAGCCGGGCGGTCAGGATTTCAGGCGGAGCGACCGACGGACTCATCGGCCCATTCTCGCCAATCCCATCAAACTCCACAATGGCAGCGTCGAAATCCGGACCTCAAAGTGCAATCTAAAGATGTATATCTGCCGGTATGCAAGCGCTGGATCGCGCTCCATTTTCTAGGCTTTTGACCCCCGACTTGTGACAAACACGCCGCTGTAAAACGACGACAAATACGAGCCGTTCCTGGACGCAGTTGCCGGATCGCCCGAGATCATGGAAACACCCCGCAGCTGCTGTCGGAGTGTGAGATGCCGCAATACATCAAGGCCATGGCCGTGCTGCTCGGTGCCGCCCTGACGCTCGGTGCGCCGCTGGCCTTTGCGGCGGACCCGCCCGTCCTGCCGCTGTCCGAGACCGAGCTTACGCGCCCGGCTCTGCCGCCGATCCTGACCATGCGCGACCGGGCGAGGGTCGAGAACGCCCTGCTGGCCGATCGACTCGACACCGTGATCCCGCGCCTCATGCGTGAACAAAAGATAGACATGTGGGTGCTGGTCGCCCGCGAGTATTTCGAAGACCCGGTGGTCGCCACCATGCTGAACGCCGAGAGCCTGCATGCGCGCCGCCGCACCATCCTGGTGTTCTTTGATCCCGGCGAGGGGCGTCCGGTCGAGCGCCTGACCGTCAGCCGCTACGGCATGGGTACACTGTTCACCGGTGCCTGGAACCCGGACACCCAACCCGACCAGTGGAAGGCGCTGGCTGACCTGATCGCCCGGCGCGACCCGAAGCAGATCGCCATCAACACCTCCAGTCTGACTGCGTTCGGCGATGGCATGACGCTGAGCCAGCATGGCGAAATGCTCGCGGCGCTGCCGCAGACCTACCGCGACCGGATCGTTTCCGGCGAAGGCCTTTCGGTGGGCTGGCTGGAAACCCGCACGCCCGTCGAGATAATGCTCTATCCGGGCATCATGCGGCTGGCGCACGCGGTGATCGCCGAGGCCTTCTCGGCGGCCACCATCAAGCCCGGCGTCACCACCACCGCCGACGTGGTCTGGTTCTATCGCGAGCGACTGGCCCGGCTGGGGATCGGCACATGGTTTCACCCTTCGGTGGGCGTGCAGCGCAAGGGGGCCAAGGGCATCCTGGACGGCGATACGGTGATCCAGAAGGGTGACCTGCTCTGGACCGACTTCGGCATCACCTATCTGCGCCTCAACACCGACACCCAGCATCTGGCCTATGTGCTGAAGGACGGCGAGACGGAGGCTCCGGCGGGCCTGCAGGCAGGACTGGCGCAGGCCAACCGGGTGCAGGACGCGCTGACCTCATCTTTCGCCGCGGGGCTGACCGGGAATGAGGTGCTGGCCAGGGCTCGCGCCAAGGCCATCGCCCAGGGCCTCAAGCCCTCGATCTATTCGCACCCTCTGGGCTATCACGGCCACGGTGCCGGCCCGGCCATCGGCTTCTGGGACAACCAGAACGCCGACGTGCGCGGATCCTTCAAGGTCCACGCCAACACCGTCTGGTCCATCGAACTGGCCGCCCTCGCCGCCGTGCCCGAGTGGGACGGCCAGGAGGTGTCGTTCCGCGCCGAGGAGAATGCATACTTCGACGGCAAGCAGGTGCGCTACCTGGATGGTCGCCAGACCGCGCTGACCCTGATCTCCGGGAGCCGCGCCCGATGATCACGCCCCCCGCCATCGCCGCCGAACTCATCCGCCTGCTGGACAACAGCCACGCGCCCTACTCCGGGGTCCACGTCGCCGCCGCCGTCGAGGGGCGGGGCGGACGGCTCCATTACGGCGTGAATGTCGAGAACGCCGCCTATCCGGAAGGCGTCTGCGCCGAGGCCAGCGCGATCTCGGCGGCGGTGACTGCGGGGGCCACGTCGATCCGCCGGGTATGGGTGACGTCAAACCTGCCGGGTCTGATCCGGCCCTGCGGCGGGTGTCGGCAGAAGATCTGGGAGTTCGCCGAGCCGGGCTGCGAGGTGGTGAGTGTCGCAGCCGATGGCACCGAGGACAGCCACACCATCGAGGCGCTGTTGCCGCTGGGTTTCCGTTTGCCGAGGAAGTAACGCCCGGAGTGCAATCCACTGAAACTGCCCCTACAATCGCTCACCGCGGCGAGTGCCGGGGCCCAGATCGCGAAACGCGGTAGTGGTCTGGAAGGCCTCGGGGCCCGTCGCGCCCATCCCTGCGCTACTCCATCTGGGTCCCGGCATTCGCCGGGAGGAGCGGCTTTGGGGGTGGCGAAGTCAGCCCGAATAGTCCCTCACGCGGGTTGCAAACGCCGCCGCACCGGAGTCCAGCGCAGGATCGAGGCCTGGGCCGCCGACAGCGGCTCCAGCGCCTGCGTACCCGCCCGTCCATAGTGGTAGACCATGGCCGACCGACGGCTGGCGGCGCGATTGTCCTGCGAGCGGTGCAGCAGGTAGCTGTGGAACACCAGCAGGTCGCCCGGCGCCATCAGCATCGGCACAGCGGCCGCCACATCCAGACCGGTCACTTCGCGATAGCCCTGGTTGGCCCCTTCCCGCAGGTCCGGGCCATGGAGGTGGATGTCGCCCGTGTGCGAGCCCGGCAGGACCGACAGGCAGCCGTTCTCCAGCGTCGCCTCCGAGATCGCCAGCCAGACGCCGACCTGCGGCTGGCGGTCAAACGGGAAGTAGAAGCTGTCCTGATGCCACGGCTGGCCCCAGGCGCCAGGGTTCTTGAAGATAAACTGGCTCTGGAACACATCGATGTCATCGCCCAGCAGCCCGGCCACCAGATCCGCCACGCCTTTCGACAGGGCGAAGTCCCGTGCCGCGCCAGAAAGGTGCGGATTGAACACCTTGGAGACCACATCCTCGGGCTCCCGAGCCTGAAATCCCGGCTGCGCTTCCGGTTGGATGAACAAACCTTCTCCGGCCCGGTAGAAGGCACGCCCGGGATTGGCTGAGGGCGGATTGGCGCGGATCGCGGAAATGGTCTCGCGCTCCATCGCCTGACCCACGGCAGGATCGGCAAATCCGCGGACCACAAAGAAGCCGTCGCGGTTCCAGGCCTCAAGGTTTGCGGTGTTGAACATAGGCGTCACTCTCTCCGCTCAGCCACCTCTGTCAACGGGTGACCGCAGTCGCACCGCGCCTGAAAGCGGCGTTGTCGAAAACCGGGGTCGTGGGCGTATAGCGGCCTTCCAGGCTCAAGCTCAGATATAGGCTGGCGCTGCGTAGCGGCTCACCCACATCGGCCCCGGCGGCGCGGATCGCGGGCAGGACGGCCGACGCCACTGGCCCGACCCAGGTCAGCGCGTTCAGCGCCTGTAGCTTCACCGGAACGCCGTCGTGAGCCAGCAGGGCACCCAGTGTCCGAACGCCCTCAGTCGCGTCTCCAGCACCGCACAGCGCCTCAGCCAGGGCGACACGGACCTGCACCGATGGCTCGACATTCAGTCGCGCCCGCAGGTCATCCACGGCGAGCGCAGACCCGGCGCCGAGGATCACCAACCCCGTGGCCGCCCAGTAGCGGATCACCTCGTGCGGATCCGCGATCGACTGTCGCAAAAGGCCAAGGTTGGCAGGGTCTCCGACGCCGCCCGCAGCCGCCAGCGCCATGATCCGCGCGAGAGGATAGGCACCCGGCACCCGGCTGGCGTCGAAACCCTCGAGCGGCAAGCCCTCAGGGATGAAACCGTTGTCGTTCACCCCCAGCATGTGACTGTCCAACGCCTGGCGCAGGCGGTTCAGCACCGACCGCCGCGCGGGCTCAGCCGCCAGATTGGTCAGTTGGTCCTGATCACTCTTCAGGTCGAACAGCTCCTCGAAGGCGCGCGACCGCCAGAACGCCTCCTGCGCCGCCGGCGCGCCGCCCCCGAGATGCGAAGCCTCCCAGGCCTGATACCCACTGGCCTGCCAGGCATAGGCCTGGTTCTGGCCTGCGGGCCGATGCGGCATGTAGTTGCGGACATACCGATAGCGCCCGTCGGTGACGGTGCGCACCATGTCGTAGCGCTCGTCCATCCGGTTTCGCATCCCGAAGGCATAGTCGACGCCGCGTTTGGCGCGTTTGGGAAACAACGGGCGGCCCTGCATCTGGGGCGGTTGCGCGGCCCCCGCCAGCCCCAGGATCGTCGGTGGCAGGTCGATGAAGCTGACCGGCGTCTCCACCACCCCACCGGGTCTGGTCGGCGCCAGATGCGCCCAGCGTGGTGGAAACCGCACGATCAGGGCACACCGCAGCCCCTCCTCGTAGCAATAGCGCTTGCTGCGCGGCAGAGCGCCGCCGTTGTCCGAATAGTAGAAGACGATGGTGTTGTCGGCGAGACCGTCAGCCTCCAGCTCGGCGAGTCGCGCGGCGATCTGGCCGTCCATGCGCTCCATCAGATTGTAGTAGCTCGCGATGTCGGCGCGGATCGCGGGAAGGTCCGGGAGGTAGCCAGGCACGCGCACCTGATCCGATGTCACGCGGCCCGCGGTGACCTTGAACAGCTGGCTCTCATGCGTGGTCTCATGATTGAAGACCGCGAAGAACGGAGCGCCCGCCGGCCGCTGACGCCAATGCGCGTCGCTTCCTGACCTGTTCCAGATCTTCGCGGCATCGACGGCGCAGTTGTAGTCGGTCTTCGCGTTGTTGGTGCAGTGATAGCCGCGATCCCGCAGGAATTCCGGCGTCGTTCGCCAGCCTGCTGGCAGTCTCGAGACCGCCCGCATCTGGTTGGCCGGGGCGTTGGATTCTGCATGAGCGCCGGTAATCAGGGCGAACCGGGATGGCGCGCAGACCGGAGCCGTCGAGTAGGCATGACGGTAGAGCACCCCGTCTTTCGCGAGGCGGTCAATCGTCGGTGTGTGCGCCAGGGCGTCGCCATACCCACCAATGAATGGATTGTTGTCCTCACTGACCAGCCAAAGGATGTTGGGGCGCTCGACAGTGGAGGCGCTCGCGCCTGCGGCAGCGGCTACGACGGCTGCTACCGCGCTCCGTCGGGTCAGGTCCGTGCCGCGTTTGCGCCAGTCCGATCTCACAATGCGCCCTCCCACCCGGCATCTGGCCACGCGATGCGTTTACTATCCTGGCCTTGGACTTGCTGTGTCTGCCCTGAAGCTGAAGAGAGCAGGCAGAATGCACACTTTCGACACCGGAATTGTTTCAGATCGGGAAGCCCAGCGGGTCTCCACAGCGTTTTACCGTTTCCTCGAGAAACACAGCGACCAGGACATCGAGATCGCCTCGATGCAGATTCAGCCCGCAGGGCGCCGCCAGCAGATCGCCATCCGCCTCTGGAGCGAACAGGCGCTGTCGGACTTCCAGCGTCATGTCAGCGCCTTCACCGTGCCGATCCCGGCTGGTGTGTTGTCGATGCAGACCTACGCCTGACGGCAGCGCGCCTACCCGGCCCACAGGCCAAAG
>JANNFM010000084.1:0-16671 GCA_031379795.1 Alphaproteobacteria bacterium | reverse complement strand
CCAAACTCAATGAAATCGCCCCGCAAGAGGGCTCCACCAAGGGCCGCATGCGGGTTGGTCGGGGTCCGGGATCGGGCAAGGGCAAGACCGCAGGTCGCGGTGTGAAGGGCCAAAAGGCGCGGTCCGGCGTGTCGATCGCGGGCTTCGAAGGCGGCCAGATGCCGCTGCACATGCGTATGCCCAAGCGCGGCTTCACCTCGCGCAACCGCAAGGACTTCGCCGAAGTGAACCTGTGGCGCATCGAGCAGGCCATCGCCGCCGGCAAGCTGGACGCCACCGCCGCCATCGACCCCGACGTTCTGCTGAAGGCTGGCGTCATCCGCCGCGTGAAGGATGGCGTGAAGTTGCTGGGCAAGGGCGAACTCAAGACCAAGCTCAATCTCACCGTCTATTCCGCAACAGCTTCGGCGCGGGCGGCGGTGGAAAAGGCCGGCGGCTCGCTCATCACCACCAAGCCGGACGCAGCGGTAGAGGCCTGATCAGGTCCATTCGCGCCTGCGGCCTCGCACTCCAGGCCGCCAGGCCCTATCTGGTGGGAACCGCGAGTCAGGTTTCGCTGAAATTGGGGAATTGCTGAATGGCTTCGGCCGCAGAACAGCTCGCCGCCAACATGAACTTCGGGGCCTTTTCGAAGGCCACGGAGCTTCACAAGCGTATCTGGTTCACCCTGATGGCGATGATCGTCTATCGCCTGGGTACCTATATCCCGATCCCGGGCATTGACCCCGTGGCCTTCCAGGCCGCCTTCGCCGGTCAGGCCAAGGGCATCCTGGGCATGTTCAACATGTTCTCTGGCGGCGCTGTCGAGCGGATGGCGGTCTTCGCCCTCAATGTGATGCCCTACATCTCGGCGTCGATCATCGTTCAGCTGATGGGCACCGTCTATCCGCCGTGGGAAAAGCTGCGCAAGGAAGGCGGGGAGGCCGGCCGCAAGACCCTCAATCAGTACACCCGCTATCTGACCGTCGTGCTGGCGATCATGCAGAGCTTTGGCATCGCGGTCAGCCTGTCGCAGAGCCCTGGTCTGGTCGAAAACCCGGGAATGTTCTTCATCGTCGCGACCGTCGTGACCCTGACTGGCGGGACCATGTTCCTGATGTGGCTTGGTGAACAGATCACCAGTCGCGGGGTCGGAAACGGTATTTCCCTGATCATCTTCGCCGGCATTGTCGCCGTGCTGCCGCAATACATCGTCCAGTCGCTGGAATTGACCCGCACCGGCGCGATGAATGCCGGTGCGCTGGTGGTCATCGCTGTCCTTGTTGTCGCGGTCACCATGGCCATCGTGTTCATGGAGCGCTCCCAGCGCCGCCTGCTGGTCCAGTACCCAAAACGCCAACAGGGCAACCGGATGGTGGGTGGCGACACCTCGTTCCTGCCGCTGAAAATCAACACATCGGGCGTGATCCCTCCGATCTTCGCCTCGTCGCTGCTGTTGCTTCCTGCGACCGTCATGGGCTTTGCGGCGACCGCGAACCTGCCGGAATGGATGCAGTGGTTGCCCGGCGCTGTCGGACAGCTTCAGCACGGACAGCCGCTGTTCATGGTGCTGTACGGCGCGTTGATCGTGTTTTTCTGCTTCTTCTACACCTCGATCGTGTTCAATCCGGACGACACCGCCGAGAACCTGCGCAAGTACGGTGGCTTCATGCCGGGCATCCGGCCCGGCAAGCGGACGGCGGAGTATCTCGAGTACGTTCTGACCCGATTGACGGTGATCGGTGCGGCCTACATCACCTTGGTCTGTCTGCTGCCCGAGATCATGATCGGCTTCTTCAAGGTTCAATTCTATATGGGCGGCACGTCGCTGCTGATCGTGGTCAGCGTCACCATGGACACCGTGGCCCAGATCCAGTCCCATCTGCTGGCGCACCAGTACGAAGGCCTGATCAAGAAGTCGAAGCTGCGCGGCGGAAGGCGATAGCTTTACGCCCTTGGGTGACGTTGCGGGACGGCGCCATCAAGAGCGCTGGTAGGGGAGAGAATCGGCATGAACCTGATCCTGTTCGGTCCGCCGGCAGCGGGGAAGGGCACCCAGGCCAAGCGCCTGGTTGAGACCCGCAACATGGTCCAGCTGTCGACCGGCGACATGCTGCGCGCCGCCATCGCGGCCGGCTCTGACCTGGGCCAGCGCGTCTCGGGCATCATGCAGCGGGGCGAACTGGTCCCCGACAGCATCGTTATCGAGCTGATCGAACAGCGACTACCCGAGGCCGAGGCCGCCGGTGGCGCGATCTTCGACGGCTTTCCACGCACGTTGCCCCAGGCCGAAGCCCTGGATCAGATGCTGGCCGGGCGTGGCCGCAAGATCGACCTGGTCCTGCGGCTCAAAGTGGATGACGTCGCGCTGAAGTCGCGGATCGCGGGTCGCTTCGCCGAATCGGGCCGCCCGGACGACAATCCGGAGAGCTTCGTGGTGCGTCTGAACGCCTACAACGAACAGACTGCGCCGCTGCTGCCCTACTATCAGGCCCAGGGTAAGCTGGTCGAAGCCGATGGCATGGGCGCTGTCGACAGCGTGGCTTCCGCCATCGACAAAGCCATGGGTTCCTGATCCGCGACCGAACCTAGAAACCCAGGCTGAACGAGGGGCGGGCGATCATCAGCCAGAAGATCGCCAGAACCGCTGCGAAGGCTGGGAAACCGAAGACGAACCACAGTCGGAATAGTCGATGATAGTCGCCGGGCAATGGTTCGCCCGCGTCCGCCGCCCCCTGTGCGAGCCGCTGCATCCGCGCTTGAATCCAGACAACGGGCAGCCACCAGGCACCGATCCACAGATAGAGCCCGATCGAGACCACGATCCAGCTGGAGCTCAGCGGGTACCCGGCCTCGTTGGCCAACAGCACACCCGTAATCGGCTGCGCCACCACAGCCGTCGCCGTGAAAATCCAGTCGGCGATCACCACGATCCGCGCCACGGCTGCAACGGTCCTTGCATCACGCGTGCGATGCGCCATCAGCATGAAAAAGGCGATGCCGGCGCCTGTGCCGAGCAGCACAGTCGCGCCAATGATATGAGCAAACTTCAGCAGCAGGTAAGCGCTCATCTGTCCTCCCGGATCGCCAAGGCCAGCAGATTCAACATCATGAGCGGCAAAATCTTGGTCATTGGTCCCAACGGCGCCGCCCACTGTTCCGACGCCAGCAGCGTTCCGACGACGAGGTAGCCAGCCGAGACCGCGAGGGCCGCCCATAGCGCGTGCCGCGATGTGTTCCGACAGGCGATCCCAACGCCGATGACGATATCCACGCAGGCTCCGGCCACGGCGAGCGGACCGGCAAGTGCGCCTGCGCCGACGTCCCCAAGCATGCGGACGCCACTTTCGAGGCCGGGGCCAAGCGTGATCAAGCCTGTGATGATCCAGAAGGTCGCCAGCACGATGAAGGTCGCGGCCTTGAGAAGGTAGAGATTGGCAAACCAGCGCTCCTGCACCGATGCCGGCTCTTCCGCCAGCGCCGCGGCAAGGCGTTTGGGTTGGATGCCGGTCATCGCCGTCCAGGCCCCAATGTCGGCAACCGAGCCTCGGGCGAGTTCCAGGCGGGCGGTCGTGCGCACCGGCGGACGCCAGCCGAGCCAACCCGCGGCGTCACCCAGCCGGAAGATCAGGGGCATGAGCGCCGCACCCTCCACCGTGCGTACGGGGTTGAAGCCCAGCCAGCGTCGATAGGTCGCGATGACGTTTTCGAGGCTCATCCGCTCCGGACCTGCGATATCCAGCATGACCCGGCCCGGCGCGTCCGGACGAAGGAAGAAGGCGACGGTCTCGACGACATCGTCCAGTTGCACCACCTGCAAGTCCCCGGTTCCGGCAATCTGCGGAAGAACAGGGAGCGCGGCCAGGGCGCGGAAGAGCGCGCTTCCGCCATATGCCGTGCGGCCCAGGACCACAGAGGGACGCAGAACGACCCATTCGAGGTCCCGCGCCATAAGATCCCGATCACCCTCGCCCTTGCTGCGCATGAAGCTGGTCGACGCCGCAGGGTCTGCGCCCAGCGCGGATATCTGGATCACCCGGCGAACCTGGGCCGCCTCGCTGGCCGCAAAGAGGGCGGAGGGACCCGCCAGATGGATCGCAGCCGTGGAGTCCGCGCCGCCGTCCTGGAGGACACCGGCACAGTTTATAACGGCATCGATGTCTTTCAGGTGCGCCTCCCAGTCCTGCGAGCGTGTGGCGCGTGCGATGTCGAGTTCCACCCACCTGGCGGGGGAAAGCCGCCGGGCCGCTGATCCGACGCGCCGTGTCACAGCGGTGACCTCGTGTCCCCGGGCCTGCAGTCGCGCCAGGATCGCCGAGCCGATGAAACCCGTCGCACCGGTCAGCAGCACGCGCATCGCATCCTCCAGCCTTTGACTGCTCATCCGGCGCCACTGCGTCGATTGCGCCACTGCGTTGCGCGATTCGCGCGTGCATGCTTTTCTTAACCCTCTCGGGGCAAGCTCCCCACCTGTCAGCTCTCCGCGCAGGTTCCGGCTTGCTGCGACTGATGTATTTCGTTCACATTTGGCCGTTTCCGGCATTGACGGAAGCGCGCCGATCCCTATAACGAGGCCCTTCCGCGAAAGAGCGCGAGGGACGTGTCGGCCTATGCCTTCGGGCTATGGGGCCGGGGCGCCGTTCGCGCGTCTCTTGCGTGATCAGGAGAACTACCCACGTGGCTCGTATTGCTGGCGTCAACATTCCTACGAACAAGCGCGTTGTGATCGCGCTTCAGTACATTCATGGCATCGGTCAGGCGAAAGCCCGTGAGATCGTCGCCAAGGTCGGCATTGATGACGCCCGTCGCGTCAATCAGCTGTCGGACCAGGAAGTGCTGCAGATCCGCGAAGCGATCGACCGCGACTATATGGTTGAAGGCGATCTGCGCCGCGAAACTTCGTTGAACATCAAGCGCCTGATGGACCTGGCCTGCTATCGCGGCCTGCGTCATCGCAAGGGGCTGCCGGTCCGCGGTCAACGCACCCATACCAACGCCCGCACCCGCAAGGGGCCCGCCAAGCCGATCGCCGGCAAGAAGAAGTAAGAGAGCGTATCTCCGATGGCCAAGGAACCGGCGCGCGTTAAACGTCGCGAGCGAAAAAACATTACGTCGGGCGTGGCGCACGTGACCGCCTCGTTCAACAACACGATGATCACCATCACCGATGCTCAGGGGAACGCGATCTCCTGGTCCAGCGCCGGACTGATGGGTTTCAAGGGGTCGCGTAAATCGACGCCTTATGCCGCCCAGATGGCGGCCGAAGACGCCGGTCGTAAGGCTGCCGAACACGGCGTGCGCACGTTGGAAGTCAACGTCTCGGGCCCCGGCTCGGGCCGTGAGTCCGCCCTGCGCGCTCTGCAGACGGTGGGCATGACGATTACGACTATCCGGGATGTGACCCCCATTCCGCACAACGGCTGCCGCCCGCCCAAACGCCGGCGCGTCTAGTCGTACGAACTACAATCCCTGACGCCGGTTCGCGGTAATGCGGCCGGCGCTCCTGCGTTCTCGAGGGACACACGTGATCGAAAGAAACTGGAACGAGCTTATCCGTCCCGAGAAGCCGCAAATCGAGCTCGGCGCCGACGCTGCCCGCAAGGCGCGTCTGGTGGCCGAACCTCTCGAGCGCGGGTTCGGTGTGACCCTGGGCAATAGCCTGCGTCGCGTCCTTCTCTCCTCGCTGCAAGGCGCCGCCGTGACCGCCGTCCAGATTGACGGCGTGGTCCACGAGTTTTCGTCGCTGGAAGGCGTGCGGGAAGACGTCGTCGACATCGTCCTGAACATCAAGCAACTGGCGCTGCGCATGCACGCCGAGGGCCCGAAGCGGATGACGCTGCGCGCCAACGGTCCTGGCGCAGTCACGGCCGGCCAGATTGATGCGCCGTCCGACATCGAGATCCTGAACCCAGACCACGTGCTGTGCACGCTGGACGAAGGCGCGCAGATCCGCATGGAATTCACGGTCCAGACCGGCAAGGGCTATGTCCCCGCCGAGATGAATCGTCCTGAGGACGCGCCCATCGGCCTGATCGCTGTGGACGCCCTCTATTCGCCGGTGCGCCGTGTGGCCTATCGCGTCGAGCCGACCCGTCAAGGCCAGAGCCTCGACTATGACAAGCTGATCATGGACCTGGAAACCAACGGCGCGGTCAGCCCGGTGGACGCGGTGGCCTATGCCGCCCGCATCCTTCAGGACCAACTGCAGATCTTCATCACCTTCGAAGAGCCGAAGAAGAAGGTCGAAGGCGAAGCCAAGCCGGAACTGCCGTTCAACCCGGCGCTGCTGAAGAAGGTGGACGAGCTCGAACTCTCCGTCCGTTCGGCGAACTGCCTGAAGAACGACAACATCGTTTACATCGGCGACCTGATCCAGAAGACCGAGGCGGAGATGCTCCGTACCCCGAACTTCGGACGCAAGTCGTTGAACGAGATCAAGGAAGTTCTGGCTGGGATGGGTCTCCACCTCGGTATGGACGTGCCGAACTGGCCGCCCGAGAACATCGAAGAACTGGCCAAGAAGTTCGAAGACCAGATGTAGTATCGCTCTTTCGCCGACTCCGGGCCGCTTCTGCGGTCCGGGCCTGACGAAGCCGCACCTGCGGTGGAGGGCCCCGGCGCTTCGTATTTGCCCAGGCGGGAGCAGGCTGGGAGTTGATCAGGCAGGGCGCTTTCCGACAGATCGGGAACGTCCATTGGGCCCGGGTGGCTCAGGAGACTAAAAGATGCGTCACGGTATCGCACACCGCAAATTGGGCCGCACGTCCGCCCACCGCACGGCCATGTTCGCCAATATGTCGGCCAGCCTGATCAAGCACGAGCAGATCGTCACCACCCTGCCCAAGGCCAAGGAGCTGCGGCCCTTCGTCGAGAAACTGATCACCTTGGGCAAACGCGGCACGCTGCATGCGCGCCGCCAGGCCATCAGCCAGGTGCGCGACGTGGAACAGGTGGGCAAGCTGTTCGCCGTTCTGGGTCCGCGTTATGCCGAGCGCAATGGCGGCTATATCCGCGTCCTGAAGGCCGGTTTCCGCCACGGCGACAACGCTGCGATGGCGGTTATTGAGCTGGTCGACCGTGATCCGTCCGAAAAGGGCAAGGATAGCGGCCCGACCGCTGAAGCCGGCTTCGGCGGCGAAGACTAGTCACTTCGCAATTTCGACCGGAACAGCCCCGGAAGTTCGCTTCCGGGGTTTTTCGTTTGCGGGTTGATCGCTTGCCGCGCACGCTGGGGTCTATGGAACCCAACGATCAGCTTGAGAGCTTTATCGCCAGGTTTTCCGACGCCGTGGCCGCGCAGGTCAGGGACGCTCGCATGGCGATGCAGGCGCGCCTGCCGGGGTCGATCGAGTTGGTCTTTGACAACTACAATGCCCTGGCGATCGGCTACAGCCCGTCTGAGCGAGCCTCGGATATCGTGTTCTCCATCGCCGCCTATCCCCGCTGGGCCAGCTTGTTTCTGATGGGCGGGCCCCGGCTCAACGACCCGGAGGGCCTGTTGAAGGGCACGGGCGGCACGATGCGGCACATTGTGCTTGGCGACCAGCATCGGCTGCAGGATGCGGCGGTCCGTGACCTGATGGATCAATCCATAGCATTGGCCGGGCATCCATTTGACGCGTCGGTGCCGTCCCGCACCGTCATCAAGTCGATCTCCGCCAAACAACGCCCCCGACGGCCTTGACTCATTAATTACGGAATTGGATAATTATATCTCAATTGCGTAATTATAGGAGTTTGCGATGGCCGATTGGCGATCCCCCCTGATGTCGGCGGTGTCCTATCGCGACCCCCGCGCTGCACTGGCCTTCCTGGAAGCCGCGTTCGGCTTCGAAGTCTCCATGTTGATCGAGGATGATGCGGGTAACGTCGTCCACTCCGAAATGCGCTTCGGCAATGCGGTCGTGATGGTGGGCGGCGAGTGGAGCGAAGACCACAAGAGCCCTGCCTCTATCGGCGGCAAAAATACCCAGTCGGTCCATATCCAGATCGACACTGATATCGACGCCCACTGTCAACGCGCGCGGGCCGCAGGCTTTGAGGTGTTTGCGCCGCCGGAAACCCAGTTCTACGGCGATCGCACTTACCGCTGCCGCGATCCGGAGGGCCACATCTGGACGGTCGGTCAGACGGTGCAGGCGGTTAGTCGCGAAGAGGCGGAAACAGCCACCGGCCTGAAGATCACCGGATGGGTGTGAACCTGGCGCTGGATGCGACCCTGGCGGCTCTGGCCGATCCAGATCGTCGCCGCGCTGTCGATCTGCTGTCGCAGCGGCCGCATTCGTCGGGCGAGCTGGCCCGTGCGCTGGACATCTCTGCCCCTGCCATGAGCCGACACCTGAAATCCCTGCGCGCCAGCGGTCTGGTCGAGGAATCCCATCCCGAATTCGACGCCCGCGTGCGCATCTATACCTTGAGGCCGGAACCTATGGTCCATCTGATGCGCTGGCTGACGGATAGCGAACGGCTGTGGAGTGAACAGCTGGCGGCGTTCAAGGCCCACGTCGAGCAAGACCCGTGACCTCAAAGGTTTACGTGGCGCTGCGGGTGAAGGCCTCGCCGGAACGGGCCTTTGCGGTCTTCACGGGTGACATCGGCGCGTGGTGGAAGCCCAGTGCTCTGTTCCAGACAACCCCGCGCGCGCCGGGACAGCTCGCCTTCGAGCCCGAGGTCGGCGGCCGGTTCACTGAGACGCTGGCCAACGGCAAGGTCTTCGAGATTGGCCGCATCCTGGCCTGGGAACCGCCCGGGCGGCTGCTGTTCTCGTGGCGCCAGGCGAGTTTTCCGCCGGACCTTGTGACCGAGGTGGAGGTGTGCTTCGTCGGCGTGGGTGACGAGACCCGCGTCAGCATCGAGCATCGCGGCTTCGACAAGGTGCCCTCGGAAAACGCCGCGCGTCACGGCTTTCCGGACCAGTTGTTGCTCGCGCGGCTGGCGGAATACTGGCAAGGCCAGATCAGGGCGGTGGGGGACTATTTCGTATGACCGGGGACGTTTCAGAAACGCCGACGCGCGCGCCGGGTCGCACGGCCGGGTTCGGCTTCATCTTTGCCGTGGCGCTGATGAACTCGATCTCGTTTGGCATCATGATCCCGATCCTGCCCAACCTGGTGAAACAGTTCACCGGCGGTGACACGGCCTCGGCGTCGGAATGGGGCGTGCTGTTCGGGGTCTGCTGGGGGCTGATGCAGTTCATCTGCGGCCCGATCCTGGGCTTGATGTCAGATCGGTGGGGGCGGCGACCCGTGCTCTTGCTCTCGCTGTTCGGCCTGGCCGTGGATTTCCTGTTCATGGCGTTTGCACCGGGCTTGTGGTGGTTGTTCCTGGGCCGGATTCTGAATGGCATGACCGCGGCCAGCTTCTCAACCGCCAACGCCTATCTGGTGGATGTGACGGAACCGGCGGAGCGGGCCAAGGTATTCGGCTGGATGAGTTCAGCGTTCAGCTTCGGCTTTATATTCGGCCCTGCCATTGGCGGTATGCTTGGCGAAATCGATCTAAGGGTCCCGTTCCTGGCGGCGGCTGCGCTCACCACCATCAACTGGCTCTACGGCTTCTTTATCCTGCCAGAAAGCCTCCCGCCGGAGCGCCGCGCCACGACCTTCAATTGGTCGAAGGCCAACCCGCTGGGGTCCCTCAGGCTTCTGCGATCCAAACCTGGCCTGTTGGGGCTGGCTGGCGTGGGTTTCCTGTTCCAGTTCTCTCACACGGTGTTGCCGTCGATCTTCGTACTCTACGCAGGCTACCGCTACGGCTGGGGACCCTCGGTTCTTGGTTACACCTTTCTGGCGACCGGGATCGCAGGCGTGATCGTGCAGAGCCTGCTGATCGCCCCGGTCGTCAAACGGATCGGAGAGCGAAACGCGGTGCTGCTGGGCGCGGCGGCCGGTGTGATTGGCTTCGTCTGGTACGGCTGGGCACCCACCGGCTTGATGTACCTGCTGGCCGTGCCCGTGTTCGCCTTCACTGGCTTCCTGATGCCGGGACTGCAGGGCCTGATGACCCGCCGCGTCGCACCCCACGAACAGGGCCAGCTTCAGGGTGCCAACCAGAGTCTCATGGGTATCGGCTCGATCCTGGGGCCGCTGCTGTTCGGAACCGTATTCGCATGGTCGATCCGGCACGAAGCCTTCCATCTGCCGGGCCTGGCGATCTTCCTGTCGGCAGGCCTGCTGGTCCTGGCCTTCCTGCTGGCCCTAGTGGCGGCGAAGGCTCCGGCACCGGAATCCAACTGAAACGCCATCATTGCGCCAGAAAACCGGGGCATCTAATCCGGGTTGCAGTTTCCGGAGAGCCCATGCGCACGCCTCGCGGTCTGGCCCTGACATTACTTGCGGCCAGCCTGATCCTGACGTCTCCAGCCGCTCAGGCTCAACCCGCGCTGGCTGCGCCGAATCGCGCCGTGCCCCCGGGCGCGGCTCAGATGAAGTCGTCGTTCTCGCCGGTGGTGAAACGCGCGGCGCCGGCGGTCGTGAACATCTCGTCCAAGCGGGTAGTGCGCCAGCAGGTTGATCCCTTCTGGTCACTGTTTGGCGCGGGCGTCCCGCAGTCCCGTGTCGCCCAGTCGCTGGGGTCCGGCGTGATCGTCCGATCCGACGGCGTCATCGTCACCAACAATCACGTGGTCGAGGGTGGGCAGGAAATCACGGTCGCCCTGTCAGACCGGCGCGAGTTCCCCGCGCGCATCCTCTTGGCGGATCCCCGCACCGATCTGGCGATCCTGAAGATCGATGTGCCGCCCGGTGAGCGGCTGGAGGTTCTTGCCCTGGATGATACCGGCGACGCTCAGGTGGGCGATCTGGTGCTGGCCATCGGCGACCCCTTCGGCGTCGGCCAGACGGTGACCAACGGCATCATATCGGCGCTCGACCGCAACACCGACCCGAAGGGCGAGGGTGGCTCGGCCTATATCCAGACCGATGCTGCCATCAATCCGGGCAACTCTGGTGGCGCCCTGGTCGACATGGACGGCGACCTGATCGGGGTGAACAGTTTCATCCTGTCGCGGTCGGGCTCGTCCTCAGGCGTCGGGTTCGCCATCCCGGCATCGGTCGTGCGGCGGGCCGTTGAGACGGCGGTGGGGGGCGGACGCAGCGTCGTGCGGCCCTGGCTGGGCGCGCGGACCCAGAGTGTGACGCCGGAGATCGCCAAAAGCCTCGGTCTGGCGCGGCCCCAAGGTGCGCTTGTGGCCGATCTCTGGCCGGGAGGTCCAGCCGCACGCGCAGGCCTACGGCAGGGCGACGTGGTGACCCAGGCAGACGGAAAGCCTATCGTGGATGCAGGCGCGCTCAGTTTCGCGATCCGCAATCACCGTCCGGGCGATACGGTGCCCCTGATGGTTCATCGTGCTGATGGTCGCGAACAGGCGCTGGCCTTGCGCGCCGAGCCACCGCCCGCCACGCCGGCCCGCGATGAGCGGACCTTGGCCGGACGCAGCCCCTTCGACGGCGCGACCGTGGTCAATCTGTCGCCGGCGGTGGCGGATGAGCTGGGTCTGGACACGTTTTCGGGAAAAGGTGTGTTGGTCGCAAAGCTGGGCCGTGGGCTTGCCATGAACGTGGGGCTCAGGCCCGGCGACATTGTCCGCCTGGTCAACGGCCGCAGAATCGAGACGGTTCGTGATCTGGCTGAGGCGGCTGGAACGCCGGCGCCCGCCTGGCAGGTTACCATCGAACGCAACGGCCAGCAGATCACGGCGACCTTCCGCATCTGACGCCGCCGGGATCTGTGCTAGGTCCCGGGACATGGCCGATCTCTTCGAAGCTGCGGGTCTGACGCCGCAACAGCCGTCGCCTCTGGCCGACCGGCTGCGTCCCCAGCGCCTGGACGAGGTGGTGGGCCAGGATCATCTGCTGGGGCCTGAGGGACCCGTCGGCCGGATGGCCGAGGCCCGGCGGCTGTCCTCGATGATCCTCTGGGGACCGCCAGGCACCGGCAAGACCACCATCGCGCGCCTGCTGGCCAAGGCGGCGGGGTATGAGTTCCAGCAGCTTTCAGCGGTCTTCTCCGGCGTCGCCGACCTCAAGAAAGCCTTTGAGCAGGCGCGCGTCCGACGCATGGCGGGCCAGGCGACGCTGCTGTTCGTCGATGAGATCCACCGCTTCAACCGCGCCCAGCAGGACGGTTTCCTGCCCTTCGTGGAGGAGGGGATCGTCACCCTGGTAGGCGCCACCACCGAGAACCCGTCGTTCGAGCTGAACGGGGCCCTGCTGTCGCGCTGTCAGGTCTATGTGCTGAAACGTCTGGATGACGAGGCGCTGCACACCCTGCTGGCCAAGGCCGAGGCCCATGAGGGGCGCACCTTGCCGCTGGAGCCCGAGGCCCGCGAGGCCCTGGTCGCTCTCGCCGACGGCGACGGGCGTTATCTACTGACCTTGAGCGAGACGCTGTTCAATATCGCTTCGGCCAAACCGCTTTCGACCAAAGACCTGGGTCAGGTGCTGCAAAAGCGTAGCCCGGCCTACGACAAAGACCGCGAGGAGCACTACAACCTCATCTCGGCGCTCCATAAGTCGATCCGGGGCTCGGACCCGGACGCTGCCCTCTACTGGCTGGCCCGGATGCTGAACGGCGGCGAGGATCCGCTGTTCCTGGCGCGGCGCCTGATCCGCGCGGCGGCGGAGGATATCGGCGAGGCTGACCCGATGTCGCTGGTGCTCGCCAATGCGGCCAAAGACACCTACGATTTCCTCGGCTCCCCCGAAGGCGAAATTGCCCTGGCCCAGCTGGTCGTCCACCTGGCCTGCGCGCCGAAGTCCAATGCGGTCTACACGGCGTTCGACGCCGCAAAGAAGGCGGCCAAGGAGACCGGCTCGCTGATGCCCCCGGCCCACATCCGCAACCCGAGCACCAAGCTGATGCGCGATCTGGGCTACGGCAAGGGTTACGCCTACGACCACGATACCCCGGAGGGTTTCTCCGGCCAGAATTACTTCCCTGACGAGATGGACCGCCGCACGTTTTACAAACCAAAGGGCGAGGGGTCCGAAGCGCGGATCAAGGAACGCCTGGAGCGCTGGGCGGCGCTGCGGGCGGGCAGGGGCTAGCCGAGCAGCTTCCGCAGGGGTAGCCTCTCGCAGTTCCTGGGGAGGAAGCGCGATGACAACCGAAGGCAATGTGAACCGTACTCCTGTGCCGTGGCACTTCTGGGCGGTGGCTGTGGTCAGCCTGGTCTGGAACAGTTACGGCGGCTACGACTACACGATGAGCCACCTGTCAGGCGAGGCCTACTATCGCCAGATGGGCATGACCGAGGCTCAGATCGCCTACATGGGCGCTTATCCTGTGTGGATGCACGGCGTTTGGGCGATCGGGGTGTGGGGCTCGGTATTGGGTTCGATCCTGCTGCTGCTGCGCAGTCGATGGGCGTTTGTGTCGTTCGTGCTCTCCACCCTGGGCGCGGCTGGCGCCCTGGCTTACACGGGCCTGGTCGGCAATGGTGCCGAGATCATGGGAGGTCTGGCGATGCCGGCCGTGATCGTGGTGATCTGCCTGTTCTTCGTCTGGTACGCTCAGGCCATGACGAAACGGGGTATTCTCCGCTAAACGGAGCGGGTGAAGCCAATCAACCCGATCAAACTCTCGTCCGCCGAGATCGCCTTCGTGCGAAGCCTGGTGCTGTATGAAGACACCGAGATCCTGGCGCTCAACAAGCCGTCTGGTCTTTCCAGCCAGGGTGGTCGCGGTCAGGTCCATACCCTCGACGAGCTGCTTTGGGCGTTTGCGAAACAGGGCAAGGCGCGGCCCCGGCTGATCCATCGTCTGGACCGCGACACGTCCGGTGTGATCCTGACGGCCAAGACCAAGCCTGCCGCAGGTTTCCTCGGCAAGGCGTTGATGGCGCGGAAGTTTTCCAAGACTTATCTGGCCATCGTCACACCTGGTCCGCCGGAGCCCGAAACCGGTGTAATCGAACTACCTCTGCGTCGGGACGAGCAGGGGCGTGAGGCCTATATGCGGGTCTGCGCGCCCGATCATCCGGATGCCGAAACCGCGCGCTCGCGATACCGGACATTGGGCGCAGCGTCGGGGGCGGCGTTGATGGAGCTGGATCCCGACACCGGTCGTATGCATCAACTCAGGGTCCACATGGCCGCGCTGGGCCATCCGATAGCCGGTGACGCGCGCTATGGCGGGGCTCTGGTTGTGGGCGGGGAGGCTGTGCCCCGGCTGATGTTGCATGCCCGCGCGTTGGCGTTTCCACATCCCGCTGGCGGCGAAAAACGTCTGGAAGCCGAACCGCCCGCCGATATGCGGGGCCTCATCACCAGCCTCGGACTGGGCTAGTTTGCGCCCGCCGAGGGCGTCGGCGTTGGCAATGGCGGGCGGGCCGTCGCATAAGACTGCGGATGCAGACTATTTTCCTCGTAGCGGTCGGTGGCGCGACGGGCGCAGTGATGCGCTATCTGCTGGGCGCACAGGCCCTGCGGGTGTTCGGAAACGGCTGGCCATACGGCACCGTGATCGCCAACGTCGTGGGAGGCCTGCTGATGGGCGCGCTGGCCGCCTTTCTGGCTGCGCGAGGTGGAGCAGATCAGGACAAGTGGCGGCTCCTGCTGGGCGTCGGGGTTCTGGGCGGCTTCACGACCTTTTCGGCCTACTCCCTTGAAATCGTGCTGATGATCGAGCGAAGGGCTTACCTTCAGGCGGCCACCTACAGCGTGAGCTCGGTGGTCCTGTCGGTTACAGCTCTGTTCCTCGGGCTGATCCTCGTGCGGCGGTTTCTGGCATGAGAGAGGTCAAGACCCTTTACGTCGACCAAGGCGAGGACGGGGTGCGTCTGGACCGATGGTTCAAGCGCCGGTGGCCGCACCTGAACCACATCCATCTGCAGAAACTGACCCGCTCGGGGCAGATCCGCGTGGATGGGGCCAGGGCAAAACCGGATACACGCCTGGTCGCGGGATCGCAGGTCCGCGTGCCGCCATTGCCTGATGCGCCGCTGGTGTTGGCGAAGGGCGAGATCGATCCCCGTGATGCGGCCTTCATCAAGTCGCTGGTGATCTACGAGGACGGCGAGGTGCTGGCGCTCAACAAGCCGTCTGGGCTCGCGGTGCAGGGCGGCACCAAGACAACCCGCCACGTGGACGGGCTGCTGTCAGCCTGGGGCGAAGGTCTCGACCGACCTCGACTGGTCCACCGGCTGGATCGCGACACGTCCGGTGTTCTTGTGCTGGGCAAGAGCCCGCAGGCCGCTGCGCAACTGGCCGGCTCGTTCGCCAAACGCCGGGTCCAGAAGATTTACTGGGCCATCGTCACCGGCTTTCCCAAGCCGGGCGACGGCGTCGTCGACCGGTCGCTGGCCAAGCAGGGCATCGGCGACCGCGAGATGATGGCGCCCGCCGACCTCAGTGATCCGCGCGCCGAGACCGCCGAGACCGAATACGTCACCCTGGCCCGCGCCGGTCCTCGCGCTGCCTGGATGGCACTGTGGCCCCACACCGGTCGCACCCATCAGCTGCGGGCCCACATGCTGTTCCTGGGCCATCCCATCGTCGGCGACCCGAAGTACAACACTCCGGCGTCGCAGACCCTCTCTGAAGGCCTGAAGCTCCAGCTCCATGCCCGGCGCCTGGTGCTGCCGCATCCGTCACGCGGCACGCTGTCGCTGGAGGCCCCGATCAGCAAGGAGATGCGCGCCGGGTTCGAGCGCTTCGGGTTTGACCCGCAGGAAGCTGACCCCGACCCGTTCAGGTCAGGGCGCTGAAACCTGCCGGCGACGTGCTCCCTTGCGGTCTCGCCGGTTTATCCCCATTCCACGGCCTTGGGCGGGCATTCCGTCGGGAGAGTGACGTTGGACTTGCGCAAAGGCTTCCACGAGCCCCAGGAAAAACCCCGCCGGTTCTACAAGGCCGTGACGGTGGTCGATGTTGAGGGCGGTCACGGCATACGGCTGGACGGTCGCACGCTCAAGACCCCGCGCACCGCGCCGCTGGTCCTGCCCACCCGCGCTATTGCCGACCAGATTGCGGCGGAGTGGGAGGCTCAGGACCAGATCATCGAAATGGCCACGATGCACGCCACCCGCCTGGCCAACACCGCCATCGAGACCATCGGCGGATCTCGGGAGGGCGTCGCCGGCCAGATCGCGGACTATGCGGCGTCAGACCTGGTCTGTTACTTCGCTGAAGCGCCTGACGCCCTGGTGACACAGCAGGAAGCCGCCTGGGGACCAGTCCTGGCCCGCGCCGAGGCCGAGGAAGGCCTGAGGTTCGAACGCTGCGTGGGCATCGTCCATCGGCCGCAACCACCGGAAACTCTGACCCGCGTCCGTGAGATCGCGCTCTCGCTCGACGACTTCGCCCTGGCGGGTCTCGCCTTCGCGGTGACGCTTTACGGTTCGGCGGTGCTGTCCATCGCCGTGTTGAGGGGCTGGATGGGCGGCGGCGAGGCCTTCGACCTCTCCCGCGTCGACGAGGCCTTCCAGGAGGAACAGTGGGGCATCGACGCGGAAGCTGCGGAGCGCGTGGCGCGCCTGCGGATCGAGGCGGAGATGCTGGATCGGTGGTTCAGGGGACTGGCGGAAGAGTAGGTACCTCCTCCCCCGCGAAGCGGCTATCGGATTCACACATCGCCGAAACGTCAAATATATCAACAGATTGAGTGTGCGCCCTTCTCCCCTTGTGGGAGAAGGTGGCCTGCGCAGCAGGTCGGATGAGGGGTCGATTCCCCTCACAGAATAACACCCTGTTT
>JANNFM010000177.1:0-7097 GCA_031379795.1 Alphaproteobacteria bacterium | reverse complement strand
CAGCGCGCCGCCGGCCCCCGCGTCGTCCTTGTCGAAAAGCAGATTCATTGGGCGCGCAACGAAACGGAGGGTGCGCGCGGCGTCCAGAATGCGATCCTTGCGCTCCTGGGGATCCAGGACGACGAAGTGCTTTTCCAGCTTCTCGGCGTAGGCGTCGAAGTCTTTCACGGTGAACGGCTGACCCGAGCCCATGAACCGGTGGCCCTCGGTGACATTGCCGCTGGCGATGCCGTCGATCTGGAAGGGCACGATCTGGCCGTCGAAAACGCACAGGATGCGCCGAAGCGGGCGAACCCAGCGCAGCTTGCTGACACCCGACACCATCGACTTGGGCCAGGGGAAATTGCGAACAATCGCCTCAACCATTTCGGCGACGATTTCCGGGGTCGGGCGACCGGGCCTGTGAATGTCGGCGAACCAGACGCCATCACGCTCGGTCAGGTCACTCTTCTTGAGGCCAGTCTTGCGCAGGAAGCCTTCCAGCGCCTGTTCCGGAGCGTTGCTACGCGGACCCTTGACCTCCTCGTGGCGGTCCTTCTGGGCCTCGGGCAGGCCCTCGGCCACCAAAGTCAAGCGCCGGGACCCGGCGAACGCGGTCAGGGCTTCCGGCAGCAGGCCCTCGGCGGCAAGGCGCTCGCGCGCCATACGTTCCAGGTCGCGAGCCGCCTGCGCCTGCATGCGTGCGGGAATTTCTTCGCTGAGGAGTTCGAGGAGGAGTTGGGGCATGGCGATCTAGTTCCTCCCCTGTAGCGGCAAACCAGCAAGCCCCCTTACCTCCCCCGCAACGCGGTGGGAGGGGGACCGTCGGCCAAGCGAAGCGAAGAGCCGAGGGTGGAGGGGGAAAGCCACACGCTCAGCGGAGTGACGGAACTGTTGCATCGCCTTGCGTGAGGCTTGCCCCCTCCACCACCCGCTCTTCGGCGGGCGGTCCCCCTCCCGCCACTTCGTGGGGGAGGTAAGAGCGGTTTTGACCATCACGCGTTCCCGCCTTCGGACGCCACCCAGGCCTCGGCACACATCTTGGTCAGGTCGCGGACCCGACCGATGTAGCTCTGGCGCTCGGCCACGGCGATGGCGCCGCGGGCATCCATGATATTGAACAGGTGGCTGGCCTTCAGCACATGGTCATAGGCTGGCAGCGCCAGTGGCTGGCCCTGGCGACCCTTGTGGCTGAGGATCCTGGCCACCTCGCGTTCCATATCCTCGAACTGGCGCTTGCAGGTCGCCACGTCAGCCACTTCCAGTTCGAACGCCGAAAACTGCTGCTCATTGGGCAGGTAGATGTCGCCGTAGGTGAACTGGTCGTTGAATTTCAGGTCGTAGACGTTGTCCTTGTCCTGAAGATAGAGGCTGAGCCGCTCCAGCCCGATGGTCAGTTCCCCCGCCACGGGGAAAACGTCCAGGCCACCCACCTGCTGGAAGTAGGTGTACTGGGTGATCTCCATCCCATCGCACCAGACTTCCCAGCCCAGACCCCAGGCGCCGACAGTCGGGTTTTCCCAGTCATCCTCGACGAAACGGATGTCATGGAGCTTGGGGTCAATCCCGATGGCTTCGAGGCAGCCCAGGTAGAGTTCCTGGAGGTTCTCCGGGTTCGGCTTCAGGATCACCTGATACTGGTGATGCTGGTGAAGTCGGTTGGGGTTTTCGCCATATCGTCCGTCCGCCGGACGGCGTGAGGGTTGGACATAGGCGACCTTCCACGGTCTGGGGCCCAGCGTGCGCAGAACCGTCATCGGCGACAGCGTACCCGCGCCGACCTCGACGTCATACGGCTGCAGAATCGCGCAGCCCTGGCGGCTCCAATAGTCGTGGAGCTTCAGGATCAGGCCCTGAAACGAAAGGGGTTCACTTGGCATGGTCGGGGGGCTGTTCGCAGGTGCAAAAAAAGTCGGCGGACCATAGGGCCCGCCGACGATTGCTTCAACCCGGTCAATCCTGCGAAATCGCGCGCCGTCAATTGCCCTTCGCGGCCGTTCGCTTTCCGGCGCGAGAGTCGGGTTGTCCGTACCTGGCCCGGTTCTCGGGCGTGTCGGCGACAGGCCCATTGGTGACGAGCGTACTTGTCAGGGTGGCGTCGCCGATCTGATAGGTTACCGACGTCGACGCCGCAGCGGTCTCAGCACCGGGCCTCGCGGCAACGGCGTCGGTCGGCCCCGGAAGGGTCGCCGTCGCGGACTTCGACGAGGCGACCAAGGCCGGGGTGCCGTCGACGGGAGGTTGAGCGTTCGCTGACCCCCCCAACAACACGGCCAGGGCTGCGGCGGCAAATCCTGTTGGGCGCATTGATTGAACTCCGGTTGGCGGACCGACGTCTGAACGACGTCGAACTCTACCAACCCCTACGGTTCAACCTGCCCGTTCGTTCCCCGAAATCGTCAGGGTTTCGCCGACGCGACGGCGGCGGGCGCCGCAGCCGGAGCTGGCGGGTCGACGGCGCCCTGCCCCGAAACCAGCACGCGGTCGACAATCTGCAGCAGGCCACTGGTGGTTTTCAAATCGGCCTGGACGATCGTCGCACCGTCGACTTTCAGAGTTCCGGCTTCATCGCTGCCGTCCAGAAGGATCGTATCACCGGCACCGGAGGGGATCGGTCCCTTCACGCCCTTGATCTTGGCGGAGGGAACCGGCGCGTTAACGATGTGGTGCAGCACGAACTTCTGCATGGCCGCCTTGTTGGACTTCAGGCCGTCAAGGTCAGCCATCGGCATGGCCGCGAATGCCGCATCTGTCGGCGCGAAGACCGTCAGGTTGGTGTTGGTTTTCAGCAGGCCGGCAAGGTTCGTCGCGTCGATTCCGGAGACAAACGTCGTGAACTTGCCTGAGAGACGCAAGGTATCCATCAGGTCACCCTGCACCACCACCGGCGTGGCGGGCGCAGCGGTTTGAGAGATGGCCAGGCCTGGGACTGCGATGAGCACGGCCAGGGCAGCAGCAGACAGAAAACGAGTGGGCGACATTCGGGGTCCTTGTGGGCTCAGGCGACCGGTTGGCCGCAAAATGTGACGATCCGGCGAACAATCCATCATGTCCGCTGCGCCGTACAGACGGGTTAGAATTCGAACGGGACGGATTTAAGACGGTAAAAGGGCGCGTCAAGCGCAACAAGTGCCCGAAGACTAAGCGAAGTCGCAATAGTCGCCTCAGTGTTCCGCTCAAAAAGCGCGCAGCCAGTAAATATGTCGCCCAATTTCTAGGCGCCTCGGACCTTCTTGACCCGGAAGTAAACCCAGAAGGCGGGGCTCACGCCGCCGCGACATAGCGTCCGGCTCGGTAGCGACGATGACGTTCAGGGTCATCGCCGCCGTCACAACACACCGAAGATGGGTTGGCCCACCCAATGGGCCGAGTGCGGGAGCGAGCTGATGAAACTCATCATGGCGATCGTCAAACCGTTCAAGCTGGATGACGTGCGCGAAGCGCTCGTGAACGCCGGCGTTGAGGGTCTGACGGTCTCGGAGGTTAAGGGATATGGCCGGCAAAAGGGCCAGACCGAGATCTATCGGGGGGCAGAATACCAGATCAATTTCCTGCCCAAGGTGAAGCTGGAGGCCGTCGTCGATGACGCTGCCGCGGCCAAGGCCGTGGAGGCCATCAAGGCTGCCGCCGCGACCGGCAAGATCGGTGACGGCAAGATTTTCGTCCTCGACGTTTCGGAAGCCGTGCGCATCCGGACCGGCGAGACCGGCGCAGCTGCGCTGTAGCGAACGCGACAAAGGGACAGTTCAATGAAATTCTTCGGAAAACAACGGTTGGCAGGGCTGATGCTCGCCGCCGTCATGGCCGGGGCGCCGTTGGCGGCTCCGGCGTTCGCTCAGGAGGCTGCCGCACCGGTCGCCACCGCACCCGCTGCAGACGCCGCAGCGCCGGCCACAGCTGCGGCGCCCGAAGCTGCGGCTCCGGTGGTTGCTGCAGTTGAAGCGGCGGTCATCGAGGCACCCAAGCAAACCGTCGACAAGGGCGACACCACCTGGATGTTGATCTCTTCGATCCTCGTCCTGCTGATGATCATTCCCGGTCTCGCGCTCTTCTACGGCGGTCTGGTTCGCCAGAAGAACATGCTGTCCATGCTGATGCAGACCTCAACCGTCTGCGTCATCGGCATGATGGCCTGGGTGCTCTGGGGCTATAGCCTGGCCTTTACGGACGGCGGCGGGCTCGACACCTACATCGGCGGCGGCAGTCGCCTGCTCCTGGCGGGCGTGACCCCGGCATCGAATGTGGCCACGTTCTCCACGGGGATTTACATCCCGGAGCTGGTGTTCATCTGCTTCCAGATGACATTCGCCTGCATCACCGCCTGCCTCGTGCTGGGCGGTGTGGCCGAGCGGATGAAATTCGGCGCCTGCGTGGTGTTCGCGATCCTGTGGCCGCTGCTGTCGTACTATCCGATGGCTCACATGGTCTGGTGGTGGCCGGGTCCTGACGCGATCGCAACCGCGCCGACTGCGGCCATCAAGGCCGGCTTGCTCTGGGGTTGGGGGGCGATCGACTTCGCCGGCGGCACGGTGGTGCACATCAACGCCGGTATCGCCGCCCTCATGGGCTGCCTGATCCTGGGACCTCGCAAGGGTTTCCGCGCAGAGCCGATGCAACCGCACTCTCTGACCCTCAGCCTGGTGGGCGCAGGTCTGCTCTGGTTCGGCTGGTTCGGCTTCAACGCCGGATCCAATCTCGAGGCCAACGGCTATGCAGCACTCGCCATGATGAACACCTTCATCGCCACCGCTGCGGCGGGCTTCTCGTGGGCGATGACGGAATGGGTGACGCGCAAAAGAGCCTCGATGCTGGGTATGGCATCGGGTCTGGTCGCCGGTCTGGTGGCCATCACTCCGGCGGCAGGTTTCGCCGGTCCGGCGGGCGCGATGGTGCTGGGTCTGATCGTCAGCCCGATCTGCATCTTCTTCTGCTCGGTCGTGAAGAATGCGCTGAAGTACGACGACAGCCTGGACGCCTTCGGCATCCACGCCATCGGCGGCATCGTCGGCGCACTGGCAACCGGTATCCTCGTCTCCGCCTCGCTCGGTGGCGCCGGGATCGTCGACTACACGACCTGCGCGGCGGATGGAGACATCTCCACCTGCGACGCCCTGGCCAGCTACACGATGATGGGCCAGTTCATCACCCAGCTGAAGGCCGTGGCGCTCGCCGTGGCCTGGTCTGCGGTGGCCAGCAGCATCGTCTTCTTCATCATCAAATACACCATCGGCCTGCGGTCCTCGCCGGAAGCCGAAGAAGAAGGGCTCGATATCGTCGAGCACGGTGAACGCGCCTATCACGCCTGAGTTAGTCCGGGTGTGAGGGTCGGATCGGCAGACTTCGCCTGACGCTGCCGATCCGGAAACGGGGGTCCTGAGGGGCCCCCGTTTTTCGTCAGGCCCACGGCCCGCCCAGCCGACAGCGACGCACCCACCAGGCCGGCGCGATGGCCTCGATCCGCTCGGCCAGGGTCTCGGCGGCGAAGTCGTCAGGGCACAGAGCGAAGCAGGTGCCGCCGGAGCCGGAGACCCGCGCCAGCAAGGCCTCGGGTTCGTCTCGCAGCGTTTCCAGCACGGCGCCGATCTCCGGTTCGACGGCCAAGGCCGCCGCCTCGAGATCGTTGGACATCATGGCCAGCCAGGCCGCGACTTCTTCAACGCTCTCGAAGGCCTCGGGCAAGGGCGGCGGTGTCACGTCCCCAAACCGGCCCAGGGCATCAAACGCGCGATAGACCGCCGGTGTCGAGACCCGCACCCCGGGGTTCACCAGCACCGCATCCATCGGCGGCAAGCCGGGCGCAGGCGACAACCGCTCTCCCCTGCCCTCAGCCAGTACCGGGCGACCCCACAGGCACGCCGCGCCGTCAGCGCCCAGGCGCGCCGCAACCGATTCAAGGCGCGCATCGTCAAAGCCCGGCGCGAACACATCACGGATCAGCCGCAAGGCAGCGCCGGCGTCGCTGGAGCCGCCGCCCAGGCCACTGGCGATCGGTAGCTGCTTGTCCAGGGAAAAGGCCAGTTCCGACATGGGCCGGCCCAGCTCAGCGACGAACGCCCGGACGGCCTGGATGATCAGGTTGTCGGACTCACGTCCGAGGCCCCGCGCGAACGGGCCGTAGGCCGTCAGACGCCCCTCGCCCAATTCCATCGCCACCTGATCGCCGATATCGGCGAACGCCATCAGGCTGCAGAGCGGATGGTATCCGTCCGCCTCCGGCGCGCCCACGTGCAGGAACAGGTTGACCTTGGCCGGGGCCAGCCGGGTCGCCACGGCCTATTGTCCGGCCAGCTTCGGCGTTGGACCCAGGCCGGACGCCAGCTTCTTCTCCACGTCGAGCTTGTTTTTGTCGTCCGGCTTCAGCGTCAGCACACGCCGCCACTGGAACACCGCCTCGTCCTTGCGGCCGACCATCCAGTAGGCGTCGCCCAGGTGGTTGTTGATCTCCGGATCGCCGGCTTCCAGTTCGATCGCCTGTTCCAGAATGTCGACGGCCTTCTTGAAGTCGCCCAGCCGGTAGTGCGCCCAGCCAAGGCTGTCGATAATGGCCCCGGCGCGGGGGTTGGCGGCGACCGCCTTT
The DNA here is from genome assembly GCA_031379795.1 of Alphaproteobacteria bacterium. Classification (GTDB taxonomy): domain Bacteria; phylum Pseudomonadota; class Alphaproteobacteria; order Caulobacterales; family Caulobacteraceae; genus Phenylobacterium. The sequence goes on along the minus strand of JANNFM010000177.1, from coordinate 541 downwards.
TCCACCATGGCCAGCGCCTCCGGGACGCGCTCATTGCGGTCGATCCAGGCGTAGCCCAGGTAGTTCAACAGCTCCGGATCCTCCGGACGCAGGGCCAGTGCCCGCGTCAGGTCGGCTTCGGCGTCTTTCCAGCGGCCCGTGCGCTCATAGGCCCGACCTCGTGCGTACAACAACTGCCAGTCCGGTGACTTGCTCTGGGTGATCTGCGACGTCCAGATCGCGACCGCTTCATCCGAGTTTTCGTTTGCGGACAGCAAATCCGCCAGCGTCAACAACCCGTCCCGATCGCCGGTCGCCGCCGCGGTTCGCGCCAGTTTCAGGGCTTCGGTCTTGTTGCCGGCGCTCTGATAGCTCCAGGCGAGCTTGGATTGCGACGCTGCGAACTCGGGCGATCCCGGCTTCGCGTGTTGGTAGGCCGCCCGCGCGGCCTCTACGTCGCCCTGTTGCTGCAGCACGTCGCCCAGCATCAGCCACCCCTCATTGCGCTGAGGGTCCAGCCGAAGCGCCAGCCGCAGATAGGCCAGACCGATCTGGGTCTGTT
>JANNFM010000157.1:0-5758 GCA_031379795.1 Alphaproteobacteria bacterium | reverse complement strand
GGATTGCCGGTGGCCGGCGCCGACCGCCTGGCCCTGAGCGGCCACATCATCTTCGACGATCTGCTGGCGCTGGCCCGATTCGCTCTATTCCCCGATGATGACCTGACGCTGGCGGCGCTGCTGAAGAGCCCGTTCTGCGGCCTGAACGACGATGGACTCTACGATCTTGCCCACGGTCGCGGCGATGAGCGCATCTGGGCGCGGCTGCAAAGGCGGGCCGGCGAACACGCGGCGTGGACCGAGGCCAGCGCGTTTCTGGCCCTGGTGATCGAGACCGCCCGGATCACCCGACCGTTCGAATTCTATGCCCGCCTCACCGGAGTGATCGCCACAGACGGCCGATCCATGCGCAAACGCCTGCTGGGGCGACTGGGCGCCGAGGCCGAGGATGTGCTCGACGAATTCCTCAATCAGGTGCTGGCGGCTGAAGCCCGGGGCGCCCACAACCTGGAGACCCTGACCGCCGAACTGGCCGGTCTGGACATCGTCGTCAAACGCGAGATGGAGGCCGAGCGGCCCGAGGTGCGGGTGATGACCGCCCACGGCGCCAAGGGCCTGGAGGCTCCGATTGTCTTCCTGCCGGAAACGACGGTGACCCAGACCGCGCGCGGCTCGCCGTTGATGCGCGCAGGCCGGGCCGGGAACGAAGGCTTCCTGTGGTGCGCGTCGGCCGCGCGGGATTGCCCGGCTACCGCGGCCGCGCGACAGGACCGCACGGATCGCGACGAGGCGGAGGCCTATCGCCTTTTGTACGTCGGCCTGACCCGGGCGCGAGATCGGTTGGTGCTTTGCGGTCGCCGTGCCGAGCGCACCGACCCTGACAAGCTGAAGGGCTGGTGGGGCGCCATCCGCGACGCCCTGAACCAGACCGGCATCGCCGACCACGTGCGCGTCCTGGAAGGTGTCGGCGGTGCCTTCCAGCGATTCGGCGCGGATCCCACCGTCGTGGCCCGCGTGACCTCTGACAAGGCTGCTCCAGCGCCGCTCCCCACCTGGACCGCCACGCCCGCGCAGGCCGAGGCGTTTGCGCGATACGCCTCACCATCGGATCTGGGTGAAGACGCCGTGGTCGCAACGCCCTCACCGCTTGCGGCCCGGGGCGGACTGGGGCGGTTCAGGCGCGGGGACCTGATCCACCGCCTGCTGCAACTGCTGCCGGACCTGCCCGCTCAGGAACGGGCCGCGGGGGCCGCGGCGCTGCTGGCGCGCGAGGCGCATCTCACCGGCGACCAACGCGCGGAAATGGCGACGGCGGCGCTGTCGGTGCTGGAGGATCCCCGATTTGCCGAGGTGTTTGGTGACGGCTCCCGTCCCGAGGTGGCCGTCGCGGGTGGGGCTGAAACCCTGCCACCGGGCCTGCGCATCTCCGGCCGGATCGACCGGCTGGTGGTGCTGCCGGACCGGGTGCTGGTGGTGGACTTCAAGACCAACCGCCCATCACCCGACCGCATCGAGGCTGCCGATCCGGCCTACCTGCGGCAGATGGCGCTCTATGCCGCCGTGCTTCAGGAAATCTTCCCGGGCCGAACGATCGAAGCCGCGATTGTCTGGACCGACGGCCCGAAGCTGATGCCGGTTCCAGAAAACCTGTTGACCCAGACCCTTGCCGGGTTGCGTCATACGGGTTGATACAGGGTCAGGCCCCGCCTACATGGCCAATCTCAACGTCGCGGCCCGTCGTCACCGTCAAACCCGCGAAACAGGAGTTTTCCAATGAGCACCGTCAAGGTCACCGACGAATCCTTCCAGGCAGACGTCCTGAGCGCCAGCCAACCGGTGCTTGTGGATTTCTGGGCCGAGTGGTGTGGCCCCTGCAAGCAGATCGCCCCGGCGCTGGAGCAGATCTCCGAAGAACTGGCCGGCAAGGTGACCGTCGCCAAGCTGGACATCGAGCAGAGCCCGACCACGCCGTCGCGCTACGGCGTGCGCGGCATCCCGACGATGATGCTGTTCAAGGACGGCCAGATGACCTCGATGAAGGTCGGTGCCATGCCCAAGCAGAAGATCCTGGAATGGCTGGCCGAGTCAGGCGTCGCCGCCTGACGCGATAGACTTCAGGTCGGCCAGGTTTCCGGGCTCATGGCCAGCACCTCGCCGGCGAAGTGCAGGCCGCCGCAGATCAGCACATGCGGCGGCGGGCCGTCCGGTTCCAGCGCGCGGGCGACCGCGTCCGAGACGTTTGAGGATGTCTCGGGCTCAAGGCCCGCCCGGATCGCCGCCTCCATCAGCTCATCGACACTTGCCGCGATCGGACTGTCAAAGGTCGTCGTGATCACCCGGGGCCGCATCTCGGCGAAGGCGCGGAAGAACCCCTCGGAGTCCTTGCGGGCGAACATGCCTGTCACCAGCACAAGCGGTCGTGGATCACGATCCACGATGCGTGCCGCCGCCTCGGCCAGGGCCTGACCGGCATGCGGGTTATGTCCGCCGTCCAGCCACAGATCTGCGCCGCGCGCCTTGGCCAGGGTCGCCAGCGGACCGGCGGTCAACCGCTGCATCCGCGCCGGCCAGACCGTTGAAGCCACGCCCTGCCCGATGTCCGCGTCCGACAGGTCGTGGTTGAAGGTCAGCGCGGCGGCGACCGCCAGGCCGGCATTGGCAAATTGATAGCCGCCAAACAGGCTGGGGGAGGGCAGGTCCAGCAACCGGTCCGGCATCTGCACCAGCAGACGACCGCGTTCCTCCCAAGCGTCGAAATCGCGACCCATCAGCAGCATCGGGGCCATGCGGTCGTCGGCCTCACGCTCGATCATCGCCAGGGCCTCATCCGGCTGGCGCGCCACCACAACGGGGCGACCCGTCTTGATGATGCCAGCCTTCTCCCAGGCGATATTGGACAGCGCGGGTCCCAGAAGCTCGACATGGTCATAGTCGACCGGCGTGATCACACTGACCGCAGGCGCGGCAAAGACGTTGCTGGCGTCAAAGCGGCCCCCCAGCCCCACCTCCACCACGCAGAGATCGGCCGGGGTCTCGGCAAAGGCCAGATAGGCCAGCACCGTGGTGATCTCGAAGAAGCTGATCTCCTCGCCCGCATTGGCCGTTTCGACCCGTTCGATCAGGGCCGACAGGTGCTCATCGCTGATCAACGTTCCCGCCAGCCGGATCCGTTCGGCAAACCGCACCAGGTGCGGCGAGGTCAGCGCGTGGACCTTAAGACCCGCCGCCTTTCCGATGGCGCGCAGGAAGGCCACCGTTGATCCCTTGCCATTGGTCCCGGCCACATGGATCACCGGCGGCAGCCGTCGGTCCGGGTTGCCAAGAGCGGCGAGGAGCCGCTCGACGCGTCCCGTAGTCAGGTCGATCAGGGTCGGGTGATTGGCGCGCAGCCGCTGGATTACCGCATCGGAGGCGCGGATCGGGTCGTGGCCGGGGTCGGTGGGGAGGTTGGTCATCGCGTCTTCGCCCTGCGGTGTTCCTTTTTCTCCTCCCCCGCCGGGGGAGGGGAACCGCGCGAAGCGGGGTGGAGGGGGCTCGTCGGGAGCCACCCGTTTGAAAGTCTCACCCCAATATATGCCCTAGTCGCGCCAGCCCGCCGTGCGAGGTAGCTTCGCTGCTGTGCGACGGCAGCCCCCTCCACCGCGTTCCGCGGTCCCCCTCCCCCGATGGGGGAGGAGAGGCACCAGGTCACGTTGCGGAAGATCGCATCAAGCGGCGGAAAGACGCTCACGCCCCATCATCAAGGTTTTCAGGATCGAACTCAGCTTTTCCGGAATGTCGGCGCGGGCGACGACCTGATCGATCATGCCATGCTCAACCAGAAACTCGGAGCGCTGGAAGCCCTGAGGCAGAACCTCCCGGATGGTCTGTTCGATGACGCGGCGACCCGAAAACCCGATGGTGGCGTTGGGTTCGGCCAGATGTACGTCTCCCAGCATGGCGTAGGACGCTGTCACCCCGCCCGTGGTGGGATCGGTCATCACCACCACATAGGGCAGGCCCGCCGACTTGACCTCGTTCAGCGCCAGCGTGGTGCGCGCCATCTGCATCAGGGCCAGGGTGCCCTCCTGCATGCGTGCGCCGCCGGCGGCGGTGAAGATCACCAGCGGAACCCCGCGCTTCACGGCTTCCTTGGCGGCCATGATGAAGGTTTCGCCCGCGGCCATGCCCAGCGAGCCGCCCATGAACGCGAAGTCCTGTACGATCACCACGGCGGGCTGACCCACCAGATGACCATAGGCCACAGCCATGGCGTCCTGCTCGCCGGTCGCCTTGCGCGCCGCCTTCAGGCGGTCGCCGTAGGACTTGTCGTCCGGGAATTTCAGCGGGTCTTCGACCACCGAGGGTGTGGCCAGCCGTTCGTAGTTTGCGCCATCAAAGGTACAACCCAGCCGCGCCTGTGCCCCGATGCGCATGTGGTGGCCGGATGGCGTCACCCAGAGCGCCGCCTCCAGGTCCGGGCGATAGAGCATCTCCCCCGTTTCAGGGCATTTGACCCACAGATTGTCGGGCGTGTCGCGCTTGGCGAAGTTGCGGACCCCGGGCGCAATCCTTGACAGCCAGCCGCGTCGCTCGCGGGGTGCCGGTCGGCCGGGTTTATCGTTTCGCTGATCAGCCATCGCCATGGTTATTTCAGACCGCCCCTTGGCCTCGACGCGCAAGACGGACAGCCTTAGCCAGAGTCTGCACTTTGGAAAGCACCCGTGCGGTCACGTCTTCGTTCAATTCGAGCGCTGCCGCCACCTCGTCCACCAGTGCAGAACCGACCACAACGCCATCGGCGACCAGGGCGATGGCACCCGCCCGCTCCGGGGACTTGATCCCGAAGCCCACGGCGACAGGCAGGCCCGAGGCCTTGCGCACACGGGCAACGTGCGGCGCCACGGTCGCCGCGTCGGCTTCCTTGACCCCGGTCACGCCCGCGACCGAGACATAATAGACAAAACCCGACGTCCGGTTGATCACCACAGGCAGGCGGGCGTCGTCCGTGGTGGGTGTGGCCAGACGGATCAGCGACAGCTGGTTGGCGTCCAGGGCGTCGGCCAGAGGATCAGCTTCCTCCGGCGGCAGGTCGACGACGATGATCCCGTCGATACCTGCCCCGGCCGCATCCCGCGCGAATGCCGCATAGCCCCAGCTCACCAGCGGGTTGGTGTAGCCCATCATGATGATCGGCGTATCCTGATCGCCTTCGCGAAACGCCCGCGCCAGGTCCAGCGTCGCTTTCAGCGTCATGCCATTGGCCAGCGCCCGCTGCGCCGCGCGCTGGATCGGCGGACCTTCGGCCATGGGATCAGAAAAGGGGAAGCCCAGTTCGATGATATCCGCCCCCGCGCCGGGCAGGCCCTTGATGATCGCCAGCGACGTTGCGGCGTCAGGGTCGCCCGCCATCACATAGGCCACGAAGGCCGCGCGGCCCTCGACCTTCAGCGCGGCAAAGCGACGATCAATACGATCCTTCATCGCCTCACCTCCCCCGCGAAGCGGCGGGAGGGGGACCGCCCGCCGAAGAGCGGGGGGTGGAGGGGGAAAGCCCCAGTTGCTGAATCATCTGAAACGCCAGCGGCGTCGAGCAGGCGGCCCGCTCCCTCCACCACGCCCTCTGCGGGGCGCGGTCCCCCTCCCGCCACGTTGTGGGGGAGGTAGCGCGCAACGTGCTCAAATCTGCATTCCCAGGTGCGCGGCCACTGTGGCGACGTCCTTGTCGCCGCGGCCCGAGAAGTTCAGCACCACAATCCCGCCCTTGCCGACGTCGCGGGCCACATCGCCGATCCGCGCCAGGGCATGAGCCGTCTCGATTGCGGGCAGAATGCCTTCC
>JANNFM010000152.1:0-8636 GCA_031379795.1 Alphaproteobacteria bacterium | reverse complement strand
CTGGCCAGGTTCGCGGCCCAGAACTGGGAGACCTTGCCCAAGCCGTTCCGCCGCTATGCCTATGGGCCGGTCTGGCGCAACGAGAAGCCCGGCCCCGGGCGGTTTCGCGAGTTCTGGCAGTGCGACGCCGACACAGTGGGGTCGGCCCGGCCGGAAGCTGACGCCGAGATTATCGCCATGGCGGTGGAAGGCCTGGAGGCTGCGGGCCTGCCGGCCGGTTCAGCCGTGATCAAGATCAACAATCGCAAACTGCTGAATGGCCTGATGACTGCAGCCGGGGTGGTGAGCGAGGGCCAGAAACTGGCGGTCCTGCGGGCCGTCGACAAGCTGGACCGTCTGGGCGCCGATGGCGTACGCTTGCTGCTGGGCGATGGCCGCAAGGACGAGTCCGGAGATTTTACCAAGGGGGCCGGCCTGAACGCCGCCGCCGCCGAGCGTGTGCTGGCCTTCACTGCCGCCGGCGCGGGCGGACGGTCGATAACCTTGGCCCGACTGACCGACGTGGTCGGAGGGTCTGCCGAGGGGGACGAGGGCCTGGCGGAGCTCTCCGCCATCGATGCGGCTCTGACCAGCCTGGGCGTCGGGCCGGATCGCGCCCTGTTTGATCCCTCCGTCGTACGCGGTCTTGAGTACTACACCGGAGCCGTCTTCGAGGCCGAACTGCTGTTGTCTTCGCTGGACGACAAGGGCCTGCCGATGCGTTTTGGCTCCATTGGAGGCGGTGGACGCTATGACGATCTGGTGGCGCGCTTCACCGGCGAGCGCACCCCGGCCACCGGGTTCTCGTTCGGCGTTTCGAGATTGGCCTCGGCGCTGAAAGCGGCAGGGCGCGACGTGGCCAAGGCGACGCGAGGCCCGGTCGTGGTGATCGCTTTCGACCAGGCCCGGATGGCAGACTATTTCGCGGTTGCTCAGGAGATCCGCGCGGCAGGGATCGCGGCGGAGGTCTATCTCGGCACATCGGGCATGCGGCCCCAGATGAAGTACGCGGATCGCCGCCTATCGCCCGCCGCCGTCATCGTCGGCGAAGACGAGCTGGCGGCGGGCACGGTCACGGTGAAGGACCTCGACCTAGGCCGTGTGCTGGCCTCCCAGGTCGCCGACAACGCCGCCTGGCGCGAGCAGCGACCCGGCCAGCAGACCGTGCCCAGGGCCGAGCTGGTCGCGGTGTTGCGCCGCATTGTGGATGCCGGCTGATGCGCGTCGAACCGAACGTACCTGCCGATATACTGGCCGCGATCCGCAAACCCCTGGAAGACGCCGGGGCCGAGCGCGTTGAGGCCCCGTTGCTTCAGCCCTTGAGCCTGTTGCTGGACCTGGCCGGCGAGGCCATGCGGGCACGCCTGTTCGTCGTTCAGTCCGAAGGCGGCATCGAGTTGTGTCTGCGCCCGGATTTCACCGTCGCCGTAGCGCGTCAGCACATCGAGAGCCGGCGTCCGGAGGGGCGATACGCCTATCACGGCCCTGCGTTTCGCGCGGCGATGGGCGCTGATCGGCCAGAGGAGTTTGTGCAGATCGGGCTGGAAGTGTTCGGGAACGATGCCCCACTAGAGACCGTGGATGCCGAGTTGGCAGGCCTGACCTGGCGCGCGGCCATGGCGGGCGGGCGGACAGACCTTTCTATGTCACTGGGCGACGCCGCGCTTTTTGGCGTCTTTGTGGAAACGCTGGATTTGCCCGAGACGCTGGCTGCACGGCTGACGCGGGTCGCTGGACGCCCCCGCCTGCTGATGGCCGAACTGGCTCGGGTCGGACAGACGGCGGGTGATGGCGGCGGCAGATTGGCGACACTTTTGACGGAAATGTCCGAAACCGACGGGGCGGCGCTGCTGGAAGAGGTATGGGCGCTGGCGGGGATCGAGCCGGTCGGTGGACGTGGCCCAGGTGAAATCGCGGCCCGACTGATCCGAAAAGGTGAGGCCGCCAATGCCCCGGCGCTGACCGAGGCACAGGCTGCAGCCATCCGCGCCTTCATGGCCATCGACGAAAGGCCGTCGGATGCCTTCGCAACGGTGAGGGCCCTGGCCGGCACCAGAAGCGCCGGCCTTGCATCGGCCATCGAGGCCTGGGAGGCCCGGCTTGCGGCTATGGCAGAGACGATCCCGCCAGAGGCATTGCGGTTCAGCCCGACCCTTGGTCGCGCCTTTGACTATTATGACGGCCTCACGTTTGAGGTGCGCAGCGCCGCCATCGGTCCTGATCGCCCAGTTGCCGTGGGGGGGCGCTACGACGGCTTGATCGCAAGGCTCGGCGGTGGGCCGCAGGCACGTGCGGTGGGCTGTATGGTCCGGCCCTGGCGCGCCTTCGCGGGAGGTGACGCATGAGCGGGCTGGTGCTTGCGATCCCTTCAAAGGGACGGCTGAAGGATCAGGTCGAGGGCTGGCTTGCCGATTGCGGGTTGAAGCTGGAGGTGACCGGTGGTGCGAGGGGCTATCTGGCCAGTCTTCGGGGTTTGCCCGGCGCCCAGGTGCGGCTGTTGTCTGCTGCCGACATTGCCGAGGCTCTGGATGCAGGCGAAGTTCACCTGGGCGTGACCGGCGAGGACCTCCTGCGCGAACGCGGGGACGACATCGATACGCGTTTGCTGCTGCTTCAGGCGCTGGGGTTTGGTCGTGCAGACCTCGTCGTGGCGGCACCGAAGAGCTGGCTCGACGTCGACACGATGGCGGATCTGGAAGAGGTAGCCAGTGATTATGTGGCGCGCACAGGGCGCCGGATGCGCGTGGCCACCAAGTACCTGGTGCAGACCCGCGCCTTTTTCGCCCGACACGGGATTGCCGACTATCGGATCACAGAATCCAACGGGGCCACGGAGGGTGCGCCAGCGGCAGGCTCGGCGGAGCTGGTCGTGGATATCACCACCACCGGCGCGACCCTGGTCGCCAACGGGCTGAGCGTGCTGGCTGACGGCGTGATTCTCAAGAGCGAGGCCCAGCTGGCCGCATCCCTCCGGGCCACCTGGGATGGTGAGGCTCGCAGTTCCGTGGAGCGGCTGCTGCGCATTCTCGAAGCCCGAGCTGCGGCCCTCCGCAGCGCGACTCTGGCCTGGACCCCGCGCGGCGACGCCGCCGAGCTGGAGGTGATCGAATCGTTGGTCAAAGCCGGAGCGTCTCGCCGGCCAAACGGTCTGTTGGTGGAATCAACGCAAGTGCCCGATGCGTCGCTGGCATTGACCGCAGCAGGTCTGGGACCCATCACGGCCTCGAAGCCGGACTTCGTCTTTGGCGTGAATTGCCCGGCGTTCGACAGCTTGGTCGCACGTCTATTTTGACGAACTCGTCAAAAAGACAGCGTAAATTTTGCCTCACCTCGCGGTTTCTTGATCAATTTACGCATTGGACTGGGCCTGTAGCCGTTGACTTGGGCAGAAAATTGCCGTTTTGTCATGTTGCGAGAGACATAGAGGCGTAAGCCCGACGGTCTCCGGCGTTTCGGGGAGGAAACGCCCGCTCGTTAAAGAGCGACTGCTCAAGGCGGCCCGCAGCGACTATCCCCCGCTGCGGGCCGATTCTTTTTTGAGCCAGGCAATTTTCAATATTTGACAGATTCGTCAAAAAATTCCGACAGCCTTAGCGCACTGGCTTCAGCACCGGTTTCGGCGCGGAAAGGCCCACGATAAATTGCGTCTTGAGTCGCACGCCGCTGGCGAAGACCAGGGTCGCTGGCAAGCTGTCGCCGACCTTCTGTCCCTTGACCAGGTTCAGGAACATCAGGTGATAGCCCCCCGGTGCGAAGATCACCCGCCCGCCACGCGGCAACAGCACCGATGATACCATCTGCATCGAGGCCATGCCGCCGCTGACGCTTGACTGGTGGATCTGCACCTGTCGCGCTCCGGGGCTCTCGACGGAGAGCAACGTGTCGGAGTCGGCGCTCATGTTCACCAGCGTCAGGAAACCGACCCCGGTGGCCCCTTGAGTTGCAGGACGGCTCCACGCCGCCAGCACTTGGGGCGCAGCCTCGGCGACTGACGCCGCGGGCGTTGTCGCCAGGATCACCAGAAATCCGGCCAGACTTCCCAGGCCCTTTGGCAATGTCACGATTTCACCTTTCGAGCGACCGCCCGCGCCCGCGCCGCAACCGCGCCCATCATACCCGACATGGCCGAGGCGATGGCCGGATCGGTGCTGGCCAAGGTCCCACCTTTGAACGGTGGCTGCGGCGCGTACTCGGCCTGCAGCATCAAGGCCTGTGCATAGGGTCTGCCGCGAAGTTTCTCGACCATGGCCAGTCCGAAGTCGAGACCGGATGACACGCCGGCACCGGTAATCACATTGCCGTCGGTCACGACCCGGGCGTCGACCGGCGTAGCTCCAAACTCTGACAAGACGTCGCGGGCGGCCCAGTGCGACGTCGCGCGCTTTCCGTTCAGCAAGCCGGCTGCGCCCAGCAACAGCGAGCCCGTACAGACACTGGTCACAAAGTTCGCCCGCCCACCACGATCACGGAGATATTCGATCGTGGCCGGGTCATCCATGGCCGCCACCGTTCCGGCCCCGCCGCCCGGAGTGAACAGGATCGTCGGCGTTTCAAAGGCATCACCCAGCCGTGCCGTCGGCGCGATGGCCAGGCCCAGGTCACTTTTCACCGGGTCCAGCGTCGACTGGTTGCTCACCAGCTGAACGGTGGCTCCCATCATGCTGGCGAAGAAGTAGTGGGGCCCAACCAGATCCATGGCTGTGAAGCCCGGATAGAGCAGCATGCTGACCGTTTCGCCAGCATGCATGCGCATGCCGGGCACAGCCATCAAGGCTCCGTGGGCCTCCGTGGCGCGCGTCAACGCCTCCTCCACGGTCGGCGACGCGACCGCAGCCATGGCGCGTTCGAGGGTCAGAAAGGGCACCAGGGCCGACGCCCCGGCCAGGTTGCGGATCAGGGTTCTACGATCAAAGGGCATGAAAATCTCTATTGTGGATGTGGGGTCCGTAGGCGCAGCGCGCCGCACAGGCGGAACAGGACGCCGATCAGCCGCCCGCAATGCGCGGGGGCGGACAGACGCATGGCGCCAACCGGTGTCGAAGCACCGGTGCGTCAGGTCAGCTGGCCGGTGGGCCTCGAGATGGAGGAGGAGGCGCGGCAAGCACGCGACTAAATTTCAGGAAGGTATCGTCCCGCACAACCCGCTGGGACAACGGCGTGTAATGAACCGGCGTAGATGCCGCTGCTGACTCCTGCGCCTCAATCGCCGGCGTCGCGCAGATGCAATGCTGACAGGCGTGGTCGGCAGGGGCAGGGCCGGGAACCGAACCTGGCGGCGCGGCTTGAATCCCCTGTTCGGTGCAGATCACCATTCCTGCGTTCGACATCGGAGCCGCAGAGGCAAGCGATGGAATCAAGGCCTGAACCAACAGGGCGAACGCTGCGAACAGAGCGATGACCGCCCTGCGCTCTGCGCTCACACTCATGGGTCGGGAGGCAGGCCGCTTCACCAGACAGCATTCTAGGCATCTCACGTGTTTCTGCAAGCACGCGGCATGTGCGAGGATGCAAGTCGCGAGCAGGACGGAGACCCCATGGCCGGAGGCGTCGAAACGGGAGCCTACAAGGACGTTGTCCTGTTTTTGGCGACAGCCGGCGTTGTAGTCCCGCTGTTTCGGCGCTGGAAGGTCAGTCCGATCCTTGGGTTTCTGTTTGCTGGCGTTGTGCTGGGTCCTTACGGCCTCGGCAGCCTGGCGCACGAAATCGAATGGCTGGGATTTCTTACCATCGAGAACCCACTGGAGCTGGCGCAACTGGCGGAACTTGGTGTCGTCTTCCTGCTGTTCACCATCGGACTTGAGCTATCCTGGGAGCGCCTGCGCAGCCTGCGGCGATATGTGTTCGGCCTGGGGACCCTGCAGGTGACGCTGTGCCTGACCGCGACGGCACTGTTTGCCTACGTTGCCGGGCAGCCGCCAACCGCGGCGATCATCATCGGGGCCGCATTGGCGCTGTCCTCCACTGCCATCGTTATGCCTATCCTGTCGGAGCAGAAGCGCCAGCACGCAATCGCCGGGCGCGCGACCTTTTCCATACTGCTGTTCCAGGATCTGGCGGTGGCGCCGATCCTGATCACTGTGACCCTGATGGGCCGACAGTCGGGCGAGAGCTTTTCGCCCGCCATGCTGCTGTCACTCTTGCCGGCGGTCGCAGGGCTTGCGGCGCTGTTTATCTTCGGCCGGCTGTTTTTACGCCCGATGTTGCGCTCGGTCGCCAGGGCCAGGAGCGAGGAGCTGTTCGTCGCCGCCAGTCTGCTGGTGGTCATCGGCGCAGGGCTGGTCAGCGCAATGGCGGGCGTGTCGATGGCGCTAGGGGCCTTCGTTGCGGGTCTGTTGCTGGCCGAGACTGAGTTTCGTCACGAGGTCCAGACCCGGGTTGAGCCCTTCAAAGGGCTGTTGCTGGGCCTGTTTTTCCTATCGGTCGGCATCAGCCTGAATGTCCCACTGTTGCTGGAACGCCCTGCCGTAGTGTTGGGATTCGCTGTCGGACTGGTGACCTTAAACATCGCGGTGGTCTTCCTGCTGACGAAGGCGTTCGGACTCAAGACCCGCAGCGCCATCGAGGCGGCATTGCTGCTGGCGGGGGCCGGGGAATTTGCGTTCGTGATCCTGAGCCAGGCGATGGAGCAGGGCATTGTCGGGCGGACCGCGGGCCAGACCGTGCTCGTCGCAGCAACACTGTCGATGTTCGCGATCCCAATCCTGGCGCAGCTCGGCCTTAAACTGGGCGGTCGCCGCGTCGCCCCCTCGGAACTGCCACCAGAGCCTGAGCGTGGCCCAGGCGACCTGGCGCCCCAGGTGCTTGTGGTCGGTTACGGGCGGGTCGGACGGCTTGTCGGCGAGATGCTGGGTCGCCACGATCTGCCGTGGGTCGCCGCCGACCAGAACACGAAGCCTGTCGAACAAGGTCGCCGGGCTGGAAAAATGGTCTACTTCGGCGACGCCTCCCGCGCTGACTTCCTGATCCGGTGCGGCCTGGCCGATGCGGCCGCCCTTGTGGTCACGATGGACGACCCCGAGGGTGCAGAGGCCATCGTCGCGGTGGCCCGTGAACTGCGCCCGGACCTGACCATCGTTGCCCGCGCCCGAGACGCGCGCCACGCCCAGAGACTGTATGATCTGGGCGCAACCGACGCGGTTCCGGAAACAGTCGAAGCCAGCCTGCAGCTTTCCGAAGCGGTTCTGGTGGAGATCGGCGTGCCGATGGGTCTTGTCATTGCGTCGATCCATCAGCGGCGTGATGAGTTCCGCCTGGCCTTGAACAAGCCGGACTCACCGGGCGGTCGCGCCCGTCGATATCGCCAGACGCACGACACGTGAGGCGGCTTTTCGCTGCATTTTGAAAAATTCGTCATCCGCCGTTCATGTGAGCGGAACCAATTGTGGCCATGGACTGTTGGAACTATGGCCGGGGTGAGTGGTGTTCGGGGCAATGACAGGCGGTGCGCCATGTCTTTCGTCCGTGTTCACGCTCCAGCGGTCCTGATAGTAGGTGGTGGACGCGGTCTACATTCCAACGATGTGTGGCTTCGACGACACTTTAGAAACTCAACGACCTTGCTATAAGTGTAGCAAGGCCAAACGTGCGCAGCACCCAAAGGCAGCAAGAGGGCTCCGAATATGAAACTGAAACTCCTGGCCGGAGCCGCAATGGCTGCGGCGTTCGCCGCCTCGGGGGCCATGGCCCAGGAAGGCTGGTACGGTGCCGTCGATCTTGGTTACCATTGGCCGACCGAGTTCAAAACCACCTCCACCAACAATGCCGCGAATGGCGCGCCCTACGCCTGGGAGCTGAACCAGGAAGAAGACTGGGCCGGGTTCGCCCGTCTCGGCTACAAGCTCAACGACAACTGGCGCATCGAGTTGGAAGTCGGATATCGCGGCGGCGACATTGACTCCATCCGCGGCGGCTCCAACCAGGCCGTCGTCGGCCTCTGCACCCCCGGCGTGGTCCGTACCGTCGGCGCGCCGGTCTGCGGCTCGCCCGACGGAGATGTGACCTCGTGGACGCTGATGGGCAATGTCCTTTACGACATCCTGCCTGACTCAGCCCTCAGTCCGTTCATCGGCGCCGGCATCGGCCTGAACCACACCAAGGTTGATGTGACCGGTCAGTTCTCGAACGTGACGGGCGTCATCAATGCTGGCAATCCGGCGATCCAGAACCTGACGATCGACGACAAGGACACCTCGTTCGCCTATCAGGGCATCGCGGGTATCGCCTGGAAGGCCACGGAGCAGCTCCGCGTCGATCTGACCTATCGCTATCTGGCCGGGTCGGACATGGACTTCATCGCGGCCGGCAGCGGCACACCGGGCCTTCAGCCGGGTACGTTCAGCGGCGAATACCGAGACCAGTCGGTGACGTTGGGACTGCGGTACCTGTTCGCGGCCCCGCCGCCTCCCCCGCCGCCTCCGCCTCCGCCTCCGCCGCCGCCTCCCCCGCCGCCGCCTCCCCCGCCGCCCCCGCCTCCGGTTGCGGCAGCTTATGAAGCCCGGCAGTTCATCGTCTACTTCCCGTTTGATCAGTTCGTGATCACGCCGGAAGCCCAGGCCGTGATCAACGACGCGGCGAACTACTCCAAGGCTGGCAACGCCACCCGCGTCGTGGTTGTCGGCCACGCCGACACCTCCGGCGGTCTGGCTTACAACGTCCGC
>JANNFM010000137.1:0-1611 GCA_031379795.1 Alphaproteobacteria bacterium | reverse complement strand
CCACGCGCCATCCCCCGACCACATGTTGCCCCCCACCCCACCGCTTGCTATCCCTGAAATCGATTACATCGGAACCGCAGAAGCCGCGCCAATGAGCTTCTGAGCCGCGTAAACCCGGGAGCCCAACGATGTCGGTGCAAGTGCGGCTGTTCCTGATGATGGTGCTGCAGCTGGCCGTCTGGGGGGCCTGGGCGCCTAAGCTGTTTCCCTACATGGGCCTGCTGGGCTTCGCGCCCTGGCAGCAGTCGCTGGTGGGCAGCTGCTGGGGCGTGGCCGCCCTGGCCGGGATGTTCTTCTCCAACCAGTTCGCCGACCGCAATTTCGCCGCCGAGCGCTTCATGGCGGTCAGCCACGCCTTGAGCGGCCTGGCCCTGATCGGGGTGGCGTTTTCGACGACATTCTGGCCGTTCTTCGCCTGCTACATGGTCTACAGCCTGCTCTATGTGCCGACGCTGTCGGTCTCCAACTCCATTGCCTTCGCCAATCTCAAGGACCCGGCCAAGCAGTTCGGCGCGGTGCGGATGGGCGGCACGGTGGGCTGGATGCTGGTGAGCTGGCCGTTTATTTTCCTGCTGGGCGCGAAGGCTGACGTCGACCAGATCCGCTGGATCTTCCTGGTGGCGGCCATCGTCTCGTTCGCGCTGGCCGCCTACAGCCTCACCCTGCCGCACACCCCGCCGCGTCGCGAGGCTGAGGGGGTGGACCGGCTGGCCTGGCGGCGCGCCGTCAAGCTGCTGGGGGTGCCGTTTGTCGGCGTGCTGTTCGGGGTCACCTTCATCGATAGCGTAATCCACAACGGCTATTTCGTGATGGCCGACGGGTTCCTGACCAACCGCGTCGGCATCGCCGGAAACCTCAGCATGGTGGTGCTCAGCCTGGGCCAGCTGGCCGAGATCGGGACCATGCTGATCCTGGGCCCGGTGCTGGTGCGCCTGGGCTGGAAGCTGACCATGATCATCGGGGTGCTGGGCCACGCGGCGCGGTTCGCGGTGTTCGCCTTCTTCGCCGACAGCTTGCCGGTGATTGTCGCGGTCCAGCTGCTGCACGGCGTCTGCTATGCGTTCTTCTTCGCGACGGTCTATATCTTCGTGGACGCGGCCTTCCCCAAGGACGTGCGCTCCAGCGCCCAGGGCCTGTTCAACCTGTTGATCCTGGGGATCGGCAGTGTGGTCGCCAGCTTCCTGTTCCCAACCCTCATCGGCAAGCTGACGACCAAGGTCACCGACATCAGCGGCACCGAGCTTCAGATCGTCGACTACCAGACCCTGTTCCTGGTCCCGACCGGCATGGCGCTGGTCGCGGTGGTGATCCTGGCCCTGTTCTTCCGCCCGCCCGAGCGCGGCCCGACCGAGGTGGTGACCCCATGAGCGCCGCCACAAGGAGATGCGACATGACGTTTGATCCCGGTCGTCGGAGCGTCCTGAGCCTGGCCGCTGCGGCCTTCGCGGCTGCCGCTGCCGGCCCGAGCCTGGCCGCGCAGCCGTTCTTCAAGCAGAAGCGCCTGCCGATCGGCATCCAACTCGACACCCTGGGTCCGGACCTGGCGAAGGACCTGGACGGGACCCTCTCGGCGGTGGCCAAGATCGGCTACAAATCCGTGGAACTGGCCAG
>JANNFM010000136.1:0-22209 GCA_031379795.1 Alphaproteobacteria bacterium | reverse complement strand
CCCTGCGACGGCGGCCCCCTCCACCCCGCTTCGCGCGGTCCCCCACCCCCGATGGGTGAGGAGAGCGCAACCGAACCACCCATACGCGTCACTGAATCACGTCTGTGCATCCCGTAGCCTTAGTGGGGAGGGACAGGCGACGAAAGCGGCTTATCCCGCTCTTCCCCACCCTGCTCGCTTTCGCGAGCGGTCCCTCACCATTAAGGGAGGGATATGAAACCTGACGACGCTCTTGCCCGTATCCGCCGTTTTGATCCCCGGCTGGAGGCGTTTGTTCAGGTTTTCGATCCGCCGCTGTTCGGCGATGTCAGTGATGGCCCAGTGGTCGCCATCAAGGATCTGATCGACATCGCGGGGGCGCCCACCGGTGGCGGCGCGCGCGTGCCGTTGGACCCCGCCCCCGCCCACCACGCCATTGTGGTTGAGCGGCTGCTGCACGCCGGCTGTTCCATCGTGGGCAAGACCCGAACCGTCGAGCTGGCCTTCGGCGGTTGGGGCACCAATCGCGCAGTGGGCGCACCGTGGAATCCCTGGGACGCAAGCGTGCATCGCGCGCCGGGTGGCTCGTCCTCCGGGTCGGCTGTCGCCGTGGCCGCCGGACTGTGCGACGCGGCGCTGGGCAGCGATACCGGCGGGTCGGTCCGTATTCCGGCCGCCATGTGCGGGGTTGTCGGCCTGAAGCCTGGACGTGGACTGGTCAGCCTGACTGGCGTCCATCCGCTCAGCCCGGCGCTGGATACTGTGGGCACGTTGGCGCGCGACGTGACGACGGCGGCGCGGACGTTGGCGATCATCTCCGGCCCTGACGGCGCCGCGGCAACCCGTGGCCCCTTCGACGCCGAGGCGGCGCTGGTCCTGGATGTCCGGGGATTTCGCCTTGCCGCCCTGCCATTGGGGGCGCTGGGTGAGTTGCACCCCGACGTAGCGCGGCTTTACCTTGAGGCGCTGGATCGGCTGCGCGCGGCCGGGCTACGGGTCGAGATGGTCGCACCGCCCCAGGCGCTCGACCAATCCTTTGGCCCCAACGGCCTGCTGATGGCCGGCGAGGGTTTCCGGATCTGGCGCGACCGGATTGAGCAACACCGCGACCTGATGGACCCGTGGATCGTGCGCCGGTTCGAGGCCGGGCGCGAGATCAGCGACGAGCAACTTGCGCAGGCTCACGTGCAGCGGGCGGCGGACCAGAACGCCTTCCATGCCTGGATTGAGGCCTATGACGGCCTGGTGTCGCCCACCTGCCCGATCCCGTCGCCGCCTCTGGACAGCATCGACGAGACCACATCACCGCTTAGCCGGTTGACGCGGGCGGCCAACTACCTCGACGTGCCGGCGATCAGCGTGCCGTGCGGACTGTCCGGCGAAGGCTTGCCAGCAGGACTGCAATTTCTCGGTCGACCCCGGGACGAGGCGTCGGTGGTGGCCCTGGGTGCAGCCTACGAGCGGGTTTCCGGCTGGGACGGGCGATCACCGGACCTCGGCGGCTTTGCCTGACGTCCCCAGGACGATCCATCCGGCAACGGCCCAGAAGGCGCCAAGACACCACCCGGCCACCACGTCGCTGGGCCAGTGGACGCCCAGATAGACCCGACTGAACCCGACCAGACCCGCCAGCAGGATGGCCACACCGTACGTCAACAGTCTGCCGCGCCTGGACAACCCATAGCTCGACGCCAGCATGGCCAGTGTCAGGTAGAGCGCGGTCGCCAGGGTGGTATGCCCACTGGGAAAGCTGGCGGAGTTCACGAAGACTTCGTGTGAGACCAGGTCAGGGCGCGCGCGGCCGAACAGCGCCTTGCCCGTGTCCTTGGAGACCCACGCCAGCAGGATCACGCCCACCAGCACCGCGGCGTGGCGGCGCTGTCGCTGCGCCAGCAGCAACAGTGCGGTTGCGGTCGTCAAGAGCGTCACCAGCGTGGTGCCACCCAGCGCCGTGAGGTCCCGCACAGCCTCCTGAACGCCGCGCGAACCTACCGGATCGCCCACGTCGCCGGGTCCGCGCAATTGCAGGATAAGAGGGTGATCAAAACCGTCCAGCATCCCGGCCAGCATCGCGCCGCCCAGGCCTGCGAATGCCGTCAGCAGCACGAACATCACCACCAGGCCGCGCCGCACGCGTGTCGCGCCGGACAAGGTCGCGTGGGTCATGTGATCAAAGCCGATCCAGCAGATCAGGTCCGGCGTCGCGGACAGATTTGCACCCGGTCAGGATCATGGCGACGGCCAGCTCTGCGCTGAGAATTTCGAGCATCCGCGTCACCTGCGACTGACCACCGGCCCCCAGCGCCCAGGCCCAGGGGCGGCCCACAAAACAGGCCTTTGCGCCCAGCGCCATCGCCTTCAGCACATCCAGGCCAGAGCGAATACCGCCGTCCAGATAGACTTCCAGGTCACTGCCGACGGCGTCCACGATCCGCGGCAATGCGGCGACCGACGACACAACACCATCCAGTTGGCGACCGCCGTGGTTGGAAACCACCAGCCCTTGCGCGCCTGCCTTGACCGCGTCGCGCGCGTCAGCCGGGTCCAGCACGCCCTTGACCACGATCGGCCCGTCCCAGATTTCGCGCACCCAGTCGAGATCCTTCCAGGTCACCGAGCGGTCGAAATTCTGGCCGATCCACGACAGGAAATCGTTCACCCGCTGCCCGCCGGCAACCGCCCCGGCCACCGTGCCCAGGGTGTGAGGTCGGCCATGGGCAAACAGGTCCCATGTCCAGGCCGGGTGGGTGACGCCGTCCCGAAGCTGGGTCAGGGTCGAGCGCAGAGGAGACGCGCCGGTAAAGCCCGATCGTACGTCACGATAGCGTGCACCGGGCAGTGGCAGATCGACCGTGAAAACCAGGACCGGGCACCCCACCGCCTTGGCGCGCGCCACCAGTTCGCGCATGTAACCTCGGTCCTTCAGCATATAGAGCTGGAACCAGGGTGGCGTGCCCGACGCTGCGACCTCTTCAATTGAACAGACGCCAACCGTAGACAGGCAAAATGGCACGCCAGCCGCGGTCGCCGCCCGAGAGGCCTGTACCTCGCCGCGATGCGCGTACATCCCGGCCATGCCCACCGGCGCCAGCCCCACGGGGATCTTGAAATGCTGCCCAAGGGTCTCGACCGAGGTGTCCAGCCTGGTCATGTCGCGCATCACCCGCTGACGAAGCGCAATCGCCTCCATGTCGGAGACGTTCCGGCCCAGCGTGACCTCGGCATATGAGCCGCCATCGATGTACTCGAAGAAGATGTTTGGCAGGCGCCGGCGCGCCATTTCCCGAAGGTCTGAGACCGAAGCCGCCCGCATGAGTGCCATCTCCCCGCGTCAAGCGTTCTGGAACCCTGCTGGTCCGGACGCAAGGCTCAGTTTGCCGAGGTCTCGACGGGGGCCGGCGCCTCAACCGGCGGTCGGGGTACCATCATGATCCAGACCTGATGAGCCTTCGCCATCAATCGACCCTCAGCATCGATAAGCGCGACGCCAGCGGTTTCCTTGCGGCCCTCGCGCAGCAAGGGCCAGGCGACGACGACATACTCCTCGCCGGCCTTCGGCAAGGCCAGGATTTCGCCGGTCATGGTGCCTAGCAGGGCGCCGTGGCGACCCTCCTTCTCGATCCAGGCGAAGAAACCGGGACAATCCAGCGCGGCCCAGACCACCTCTGGCGCGATCACGCCATCGGCGTCGGCGAACGATGCATGGGGCGTCCAGGTACAGGCGAGGACACCCTTGTCCGCACCGTCCAGCTGACCGGGAAAGACCCGCAGGCCGTCGCCCTCGTCGCGCTCGTTGCTGCAGGTGAAACACGGCGGGTGCACGCGGTTCAGGTGTCCATAGTAGCCCGCGCTGGCCGCACGCGCTGCCGCAAGCGTGGGAATGACCGGCGGATCGGCGATAAGCTGGCGGGTCGAAGCGCCCTGCCCGATCAGCGCGCCGTCGTCGCCCAGCATCCGATTGCCGTCATCTCCGGCTTCGAAGGTCAGGGGCGTATCCAGCGGGATCGGGGCGCGGATCATGGCCGTCACCGGACCTTCCAACCCTCTGGCCAGGACGCCGCAGACATAGCCGCCGTTACCGGAATTGGGGGGACCGCGGAACTGACGGTCGATGACGATCTTGCTCAAGGCGACGCTCACAAACGGTGAAAAACGGCAACTGCGTGCGGCTTTCTCACAACGCCGCCGCGTCATGAAAGCAAAAACAGCGACGACGGCGTTGGACGGCGCGTTCCGTCGCGCTAAAGGCTGTGCAACACACCGCTGGCCGCGGAATCGGCAGGACACCTTCGACGGAGACTATGGTGAGCGACCGGATCGAACGACCCTGGGCCCTGATGCGTCACCACGCGGGCTGGGCTGATGTGTTCCACATCGACAGCGAGACGCCGGATTCCATCACCGGGTTCTATCCGGATCGTGAGACGGTGGGTCCACCGGTGAACTATTCCACCCGGGCCGTGCTGGCCCGGTACCCGACCCTTGAGGCAGCGCGGGCCGCACGTGAAGGCGCGGTTTCCGAGTGGCGCAAGCATGACGCCGCAGTGCGCGACGCCGAGGTGCTGCTGCACGCGGCGGAAAAGCTGCGGGAAGATTCCTGGCTGAACTCGCTGCGCGACGCCGCCGAGCGGGGGTAAGCCCTAAAATCTCAGGCCCTTCGACAGCGCCAGGGCGATCACCGTGGCCAGGACAATACCGAAGACCAGGCGCCACCACGGTGCCCGGCCAAATCCAGGATCGCCCGGCAGTTCGCGCTGGCCGGTGATCATCGGGCTGATCAGGTTGGTGCGTTTCCACACCAGATAAAACAGAACAGCGGCGACATGCAGGCCGACCACCGCCTGCAAGGCGTGGAAGATCAGGTCGTGGATGTCCGCCAGCTGGCGACCCAACTCAAAGCTGACCCGATCCGAGAGCGGGCCGCCCTGGTAGGCGTCGACATCCACGGCAAACAGCCCGGTCCCCAACTGCGCCATGAGTAGCAACAACAGGACCAGAATGCTCAGTGCGCCCAGCGGGTTGTGGCCAGGCGTCGTGGACGGCGCGCGACTGCCAAGGGTCTTCAGATAGCCCAGCGTCGCACGGGGGCCCCGCACAAAGCTGGAAAACCGCGCCGCGCCCGCACCGGCAAATCCCCAGAAGATGCGGAACACCACCAGGGCGATGATGGTGTAGCCGCTCCACTGGTGCCAATCCAGATGATCGTCAGAGGCCCACCAGGAAAACCCGATCAGGGCCACCAACAGCCAGTGGACGATCCGCACCGGGCCGTCCCACAGCCTGACCTTCACTCCGGACTGTGCGTCAGACACCTTAGTCCTTCTTTTCCTGACGGTATTTGTCGTGGCAGCCCTTGCAGGAGCCGCCGGTCGCCCGGATCTGGGCCCGCACCGCGCCCATGTCGCCGCTCAGCGCCGCCTGGTTCAGCTTGGAAACCTGGACCTGTGCGGCCGATGCCGCGGCTGAAAACCCGGCTGCATCCGTCCAGATATTGGCCTTGGCCTCGCTCTTCGGGCGAGCCTCGACGCCGCTGCCGCGCGGGAACCAGGTGGGCAGGCCGGTCGCCAGCGTGGCCATGGTCCTGGTGGACTTCTGGACCAGCGCCTTGTCCGGATCGCTCTTCTTGGTTTCGTCAATGACCGCTTTGAACGCCTTGCCCAGACTTTCGAAATTCTCGTGGCGCATGTGGGCGGCGTGGGCGGCTGGCGTCATCTTGCCCTTCGGCATCGGATCGTTATGGGCGAATGCGCCGCCGGCGGCGATCACAGCGCCAATCCCCAGCGCGAAAGCCAGCGTCGCACTCTTGCTCATCAGTTTGGTCATCCGTTTGCCTTTTTGTACGCTTGAGTTGAACCCAGATTGACGGAGTCAGACCGGGGACGTCAACGGCTTCCCCGCCAGGTTAATGACTGACACCGCGCGACGTGGTGATGCCCCGCAGAGTTGCGAGGATAATGCGCAGGTCGAAGCCGAACGACATGCGGTCCAGATATTCAGCGTCAAGCCGGACCTTATCGGGGATCGGCAGGTCGTCGCGGCCATTGACCTGGGCCCAGCCGGTGACGCCTGGCCGCAATCGATCCACACCCGCCGCGGTGCGCAGTGCGATCAGGTCGTCCTGGTTGAAGAGGGCGGGACGCGGGCCAACCAGACTCATGTCGCCAATCAGCACGCTCCACAGCTGGGGCAATTCATCAAGACTGGAGCGTCGCAGGAAGGATCCCAGCGGGGTCACCCACTGTTGCGGGTCCTTCAGCAGATGGGTCGCGACATCCGGGGTATCGACACGCATGGAGCGGAATTTCGGCATCGCGAACAGCCGGTTGCCGCGCCCCACCCGCCTGGACCAGTGGATCACAGGGCCTGGACTGCCGAGCCGCACCGCCAGAGCAATGACCAGCAACACGGGCCAGCCCAGCATCAGGCCCGTCAGCGCAACGATGATGTCGAGGCCTCGCTTCAGCACGCGGCTTTGTTAGCGCCGTCAGCGCCCTGACGCCATGATCGCTATTGCGGCGCCAGCGGATAGACCCGCGCCGAGCCGGCCTCACCCAGGGTTTGAGCGACCCAGCCGCTGATCGCTTCCAGGGCTGGCCCGATGTCCGGGCACCCCACCAGCACCAGCGCGCAGCCGTTCATCTTCATCGGGTCTGTCGGTGGCCGGACCCGGGTTTCGACCACCATCATGGGAGCCGCCACATTGTCCTCAAGGTCGCGAAAACAGGCGTCCAGCGTTTCGAGATCCTTGATCGGCAGCCAGACCAGCGCCTGGGCATCGCGATTGCGGCGGCGAAGGGCGGCCAGTGTGTCGACGATCCGTGTGTAGTCATCCGGCTTTTCGAAGGGCGGATCGATCAGCACCAGCACCCGGCCCCGGGGCGGACACTCAGCCACTGCCGCCGCATAGCCATCGGTGCAGAGGGTCCGGACATTCTGCCGTCCCCGCAACGCCACCCGAAGCGCATCATGTTCCTGAGGCTGCATCTCGCAGGCAATGTAGGCGTCGCCGGGCCGGAGCGCCTCGGCGATCAGCCAGGGCGAACCGGGATAGCGCCTCACCTCGCCGCCGTCGTTAAGCGCAGCTACCGCGCGGCTCAGACCGGTGAACTCGGGCGGCGCATCCTTCGCCGCCATCAGCCGCAATATTCCCACCGCAGCCTCCCCCGACTTGCGGGCGTCGATGCCGGCCAGGTCATAGAGCCCGCGCCCCGAATGGGTGTCGATCACGCTTAGTGGACCCCCCGTGGCGATGAGTCGGCGGATCAGGCAGATCAGGGCCGCGTGCTTCACCAGATCGGCGAAGTTCCCCGCGTGAAAGGCGTGACGATAATTCAAGGGTTATCCGGGATGTGTTGCACCGGGGGGCCCATACCACGCCCTCGCCCCCAGTGCAGGGCGCACGGTCACCCGGCGCGTTTGCGGCGATGGCAGAGCGAGGCCCTTGACGAACGCCTGCGGCTCAGTGCTGCTGAGCGCGGCTTCTGTGAGAATTCAGTCTTGCTTACAAATGTACGGCCCTACATCGCCCTGTTGTGCAGGGTTGGACAACCCGTCGAGCGATCCGGCGCCAAGGATGCGGCAAGGCGATGAACGAACCGGTCAGCAACCAGGACGGCTTCAACCGGTCTGCCGGACGACAGCTTTTGTTGATCGCCGTCGGCTCGGTGGTCGGCATCACGCTGCTGATGCTGGGCCTGTCCTGGGCGTCGAGCCTCGCCGGGGGCGCCCGGGTCTCCAAGGGCATCGACGCTGCGACCGGCACGGTGACCCTGGCGCTGGCCGATGAACCCCCTCAGCTCGACAGCACGCGCAGCACCGACACCATCAGCAGCATGGTGCTGGGGCACGTCACCGAGGGTCTGATCAAGAACGGGGAAGGCGGAAAGCTTGCGCCTGGCGTGGCGGAACGCTGGGAGATCACTGACACCTCGGCCACCTTCTGGCTGCGCCCCGATGCGCGCTGGAGCGACGGCAAGCCGGTCACCGCCCATGACTTCGTGTTCGCCTGGCGCAAGACCGTCGATCCGAAGACGGCCAGCGAATACGCCACCATCTTTTTCGCGATCAAGAATGCGGAGGCGATCAACAAGGGCCAGGCGCCCGTTTCCAGCCTGGGCGTGCGGGCCGAGGGCGACCGCATCCTGCGCGTCGAGCTGGTGCGTCCTGTCGCCTATTTCGACAAGCTGATGGTTTTCAAGTCCTTCAACCCCGTCCGCGAAGACTTCTTCAATGCGACGCGCGGTCGCTACGGCGCCGACGCCGACACGCTGCTCTACAATGGCCCCTTCAAGATCACCCGTTGGGTGCACGGTTCGAAGCTGCGGATGGAGAAGAACGAATTCTACTGGGCCAAGGACCGCGTGAAGGTGAATGTCCTCGACTTCGCCTATTTCAGCAGCGACCCGAACGCATTGATCAACCTCTACAAGGACGGAAAGATCGCGCTCGCCGGCCTCAACCAGGAAAACCTCAACGAGGCTCTGGTGAAGCGCTGGCCGATCAACCGGTTCCAGCGCGGGTCGGTGGCCTACATGGAATTCAACCATCGCAAGGGCCGACCTACCGCCAATTTGCATCTACGCAGGGCGATCCAGCTGGTGATCGATCCGGACGAGATCGTTTATCGCGTGATCAAGCTGCCGGGAAACGTGCCGGGTCGGTCGCTGTTTCCGGTGTGGCTGGACGGGGTGGACGCCAAGTTCCGGGAAGAGTACCCGGCCAAAAGGATCATGCCGGACCGGGTTGAGGCCCGCCGCCAGCTGGCCCTCGCCAA
Organism: Alphaproteobacteria bacterium; assembly: GCA_031379795.1. Classification (GTDB taxonomy): domain Bacteria; phylum Pseudomonadota; class Alphaproteobacteria; order Caulobacterales; family Caulobacteraceae; genus Phenylobacterium. The sequence goes on along the minus strand of JANNFM010000136.1, from coordinate 13,457 downwards.
GAAGGCGCTGGGGGTCGACAAGATCCCGCCGCTGACGCTGCTGTCGGACGATGGGGCGCTGGGCGACAAGCTGACCGAGTATTACCAGGAGACCTTCCGGCGGGAGCTTGGCCTGGAGATCCGCATCGACAAGCAGATTTTCAAACAACGCCTCGCCAAGATGTCGGCCGGTGATTTTGACATCGTGTCGGCGGGCTGGAACCCGGACTTTCCTGATCCTCTGACGTTCGCCGACCTCTTTGCGTCCTGGAATTCGAACAACCGGGGTCGCTACAAAAATCCGGAACTGGATCGGCTTGTGGCGGTCGCCCAGACGTCGACCGATGTGCGCACGCGGATGGACGTCTTCGGCAAGATCCAGGAGATCCTGATCGAGGATCCGCCGATGGTGCCGACCTATGAGCCTGGCGTGGTCTATGTGGTGGACCCCCGGCTCAAGGGCGTAGTCCGTCGGGTGGCGGGCTTCGATCCGGACTACACCAACGTCAGCATCGGCGAGAAATAGGCCCGGAACATGTGGCGATATACGCTCAATCGGCTGCTGCAAGGGATCGTGACGGTCTGGTTCATCGCCACCGCCACGTTCCTGGCGATGCATGCGGTGCCCGGCGATCCGATGAGCGGCGACCGCGCCGTGACCCCTGAAATCCGCAAGAATCTGGAAGCCAAGTACGGCCTGGATAAGCCGCTGGCCGAACAATACGTGATCTATCTCGGGAACCTGGCCCGCGGCGACTTCGGCATCTCGTTCACCCAGCAGAACCGCGAGGTGAACGATATCATCCGGGAACACTTCCCGATTTCAGCGACGCTGGGCATCCTGGCCATCGTGTTCGCATCGCTCGGCGGCATTCTATGGGGCGCCCTGACCGCGCTCTACCGCAACAAGCTGCCCGACATCGTGATCATGTTCTTTGTGATCCTGGGCATCTCGGTGCCGAGTTTCGTGTTTGCGGCGCTGGGGCAACTGGCGCTGGTGAAGCTGAACGACTTTCTGGGCTTTTCCCTGCTCCCGGTCGCCGGTTGGGGCACGGTCTCCCATATGCTGGTCCCGTCGCTCGTGCTGGGCCTCGGGACCATGGCCTACCTCACCCGGCTGATGCGCAGCTCGATGCTCGAGATCATCAATTCGGACTATCTGCGCACGGCCAAGGCCAAGGGCCTGCCGGCCACGCGGATCTTCACGCGCCACCAGCTGCGCAACGCCATCCTGCCGGTCGTGACGGTCCTCGGCCCCTCCATCGCCGGGATCACCACAGGCAGTTTTGTGGTGGAGTCGGTGTTCGCGATCCCGGGGCTGGGCCGATATTTTGTGCAGGCTGTTCAACAGCTTGATTACACGGTGATCATGGGAACGACGGTGTTCTTCGGCTCGTTCCTGGTGCTGATGGTGATTATCGTGGACCTGCTGTACGGGTTCATCGATCCCCGCGTGAGAGTGTCGTAGCCCGTGGCGTCCTCAATCCCCCACATCGAAACCACCCTCGACGACTTCGCGCCGCTGGCGGCCGAACAGCGGAGGCAGCAACTCTCCCGACCGTCCCTGTCCTACTGGCAGGACGCGTGGATCCGGCTGCGAGCCAACCGGCGCGCCATTGTGTCGCTCTACATCGTCATTGCGCTTCTGCTGTTCACCCTGCTGGGGCCCCTGGTCTGGCGCGTGGATCCGTCGGCGCAGGACCTGGATCAGGTCAGCCGACCGCCGGGCGCGGAACGCACCGTGACGCTGGCGGCGCCCTATCAGTCCTGGACCGGGGATGCTGTGCTTCCGGCCGCGCCAGGCCTGCGCCTGGCCTATCCGGCCAACACCCAGTCGGTGCGGTTGATCTGGGATCCCACACCCGGCGCCAGCGCCTATCGGATCTACCGCAACATCGTACCCCTGCTTGCGGGCGAGTCCCTGGGTTTGCCGATCGCCCAGACCCTCACGGACGCCGAGACCCGATATGAAGATCGGCTGGACCTTCGCGCGGAAACCTATTTCTACACGGTGGTCGCCCTCGACGCGGCTGGCACCGAGGTGAACGCGCGGCAGGCGACGTCGGTGACACCCGTCGCCGTCATCACCGTAGAGGAAGCCGTCTCGCGAGGTCTCAAGGTCTCGTCGGAACCCCTCAAGGTCGGCGACACGGTCCGGTTCAAGCTGCATCCGCTGGGCACGGACTACCTGGGGCGGGACATGCTGTCGCGACTGATGCACGGCGCCCGCGTGTCGCTGTTTATCGGCATCGTCGCGCCGCTGCTGTTCGTGGGCTTCGGTGTCGCCTACGGCAGCATGGCGGGCTTTCTGGGGGGGCGGGTTGACCAGATCATGATGCGGTTCGCCGACTTCGTGATCGCCCTGCCGTTACTGTTGTTCATGATCCTGTTCAAGATCGCCTTTGGCATCGGGCCGGGCCAGAGCGGCATCCTGCCGATGATCGTAGCCCTGGTCGCCCTGTCCTGGCCGGGCACCGCCCGGCTGGTCCGGGGTCAGATCCTGCAGGTCCGTGAGGAAGGCTACGTCAATGCCGCGCGCCTGCTCGGCGCCCGCACCAACTACCTCGTGCTGCGCCACATGATTCCCAACACCATGGGCGTGATCCTGGTGACCCTGACCTTCGCGGTGCCCAGCGCCATCTTCACTGAAGCGTTCCTGTCGTTCATCGGGATGGGCGTCGCGCCGCCAACGCCGTCCTGGGGTGGCATGAGCAACGAGGGGATCAAGTCCATGCTGATCCATCCGCATGAGCTGCTGTTCCCGGCGGTGCTGATCAGCATCACGGTTCTGGCGTTCAACCTGCTGGGGGACGGCCTTCGCGACGCCCTCGACGCCAAGATGAGGTCTCGCGAATGACCACGCCCCCTCCTCAGACCCAAGCTGCGGGGCCGCCTCTGCTGGAGGTCGATGACCTGCGGGTGGAGTTCGACACCTATGGCGGTTCGGTCAAGGCCGTGCGCGGGGTCAGCTTCTCGGTGGCCGCCGGCAAGACCCTGGCGATTGTCGGTGAATCTGGCTGCGGGAAATCTGTGACCGTTCAGAGCCTGATGGGTCTCACCCCCATGCCGCCGGGTCGGATCACCTCGGGCCGGGCGCGACTGCGCGGTGTGGACATCCTGGGTCGCACCGAGATCGACGGCCGCGAGATCCGCGGCCGGGAGATCGGCATGATCTTCCAGGACCCGATGACGTCGCTCAACCCGACCATGACCATCGGACGGCAGATCGCCGAAACGCTCGAGGTCCACCGGGGCTGGAGCCGCCAGCGCGCCCTGGATCGCGCGGTGGAACTGCTGGACATGGCGCGAATTCCCGAAGCCGCCCAGCGCGCCAACCAGTACCCCTTCGAGTTTTCCGGCGGCATGCTGCAGCGGGCGATGATTGCCATGGCGATCGCCTGTGAGCCGGCCCTGCTCATTGCCGACGAGCCCACCACTGCGCTTGATGTCACCATTCAGGCCCAGGTTCTGGATCTTCTGTCGGATCTGCAGCGCGACAGCGGAACGGCGATCATCCTCATCACCCATGATCTGGGCGTGGTGGCGCGAATGGCGGACAATGTGGTGGTGATGTACGCCGGGCAGGTGGCCGAGAAGGGCAGCGTCGACGACGTGTTCTATCGCTCGGCCCACCCCTATATGCTGGGTCTCCGGGCCGCCATGCCCAGCAACACCTCGGATCGTGCGCATCGCCTGCTGCCCATCGATGGCAGCCCGCCGGACCTGTTCTCGCCGCCGACCGGCTGCGCCTACGCGGCGCGCTGTCCCCACGCGATGCGGATCTGCAGCACGCAGGATCCCGGCGCGTTCGAGCTGGGCGACGGCCACACGGCGCGGTGCTGGCTCCATGACGAAAAGGCCCCGTCCGTGCCGGAACTCTTCCACGCCGGCGACGCGACGCCGGACAGCCACGACGCGACTTTGGGATTGCAGGCATGAGTGACGCTCCGCCGCTGGTGGTGGCCGACCAGCTGACCAAGTACTTCCCGCTGCCGGGCGGCCGGAAGATCCACGCTGTCGACCAGGTCTCGCTGACCATTCACGAGAAAGAGGTCGTAGGACTGGTGGGCGAGTCCGGGTCGGGCAAATCGACGCTGGGCAAGGCGCTGATCGGCCTTCATCCCAAGACCTCGGGAACCGCAACCTATCGCGGGGAAGCGCTGCCGCAACGCTATCAGCCCGAAGACTTCCGCCGCTGGGCCAAGACGACCCAGATGATCTTCCAGGACCCCTACTCGTCGCTGAATCCCCGCATGACCGTGGGCGAGATCGTGGGCGAAGGTCTGAAGCTGCACAGCACGTTCTCCGCCACAGAGATCCGTGATCGCGCCGGAGACTGGCTGAAGCGCGTCGGGCTGGAGCCCGACCATATGTCCCGCTACCCGCATGAATTTTCGGGCGGGCAGCGCCAGCGGATCGGCATCGCCCGGGCGTTGATTCTGGAGCCGGAATTCGTGGTCTGCGACGAGCCGATCTCGGCACTGGATGTCTCGGTTCAGGCCCAGGTCGTCAACCTGCTCGACGAGTTGAAGGGGTCGATGGGGCTGACGCTGCTGTTCATTGCCCACGACCTGTCGATGGTGCGTTATGTCAGTGATCGCATGGCCGTGATGTACCTTGGCGTGATCGTTGAGATCGGCCCGGCGTCTGACGTCTTCTTCGATCCCAAGCACCCCTACACCGAAATCCTGATCGCCTCTAATCCCGAACCCGATCCGCGATTGGAACGTCATCGCAGGTCAGAAAGCATTTCCGGCGAGATCCCGTCGCCCGTCGACGTCCTGCCCGGGTGCCGATTCTCCGGTCGGTGTCCCCGCGTGATGGACGTCTGCCGTGTTGTGACCCCGCGCCTGTCGCCGCTGGCGGATGCGCCGGACAGGCAAGTCGCCTGCCACCTCTACGGCGCCTGATTGATCATGCAGAAACGCATATCGGGTCTGTGAAATCGGTGATCTATGCAGTGTTCAGATGGTGCTACATAGAGGTCGTCCACACGGACACCCCCGCTCCCCCGGGGTTCCCAACAACGACCTCAAGGTGTGTGTCATGACTTTCATCCGTTTCGAACGCGCTCTCGACCGTTTCGCCCCCGCCTTCCTGATGGGCCTTGGCCTGATCGCCGCCTTCGGGTCTGCCAGCCTCGGCATCTGATCGACCGAGCCTGACCCGGATGGGGGCCCCTTGCGGGCCCTTTTTCGTGGGCGCCGTCCTACCGCCGGAAGCTCACCCCTATCCGGAACGTCCGCGGGGCGGAAAAGCTCTCGACGCCGTCCGCCGTTTCGCCGACTTCCAGCTTTTCACCCAACAGGTTGTCGGCGGCCACATAGACCTCGGCGTGGTCGGTGAAAGCCCAGCTGGCGCGGGCGTCCAGTTGCAGGCCCGGACTCAGGCGTCGGGTGTTGAGGTCGTCTTCCCAGCGGGCGCTCTCGTAGCGCAGGTCGGTGGAGAGGCTGAGGGCCTCGGCGGGACGGACTGTCACGCCGCCGGTGAGGGTCCATTTCGGCGTCTGGGCGGGGCGAAGGCCGTTGAGCTGTCGCGCCAGCGGCCCGCCACGGACCTCGGCGTCGGTGTAGGCGAAGGCTGCGCGCCAGGACGTGGTGGAGGCGATGTCACCGGAGCTTTCAGCCTCGATGCCCCAGGCATTGATCTCGCCGGCGTTCTGACGCTGGCGCAGGGTGCCACCGGCGGGAACGAAACCGGCGGCGGGGAAGGTTCCCGGGCCGCGGCCGATGGTGACGTTGGTGATCGGGTCCTGCAGACGGTTGAGGAACACGTCAGCACTCCAGCGGACAGACCCCTGTCCGCCAAGACCCAGCTCGACGCCCTGCAAGGTCTCGGGCTTCAGGTTGGCGTTGGCCTCGGTAATGTCGTTGCCGACCCGGAAGGGGCGGTGAAGTTCGTTCAGCGTCGGCGGGCGGAACCCGGCGTAGCCAGCGGCGCGCAGGTAGAACTCGACTGAGACCGCGTAACGCAGGCCGATGCGGCCCGTCGGCGTGGTGTCGGCGCGGTCGGGTGAGCGCTGGTTGAGGGTCAGGGCGCCGGTGGCGATATCGCGCTCGTCACGCAGGGCGGCGTAGGCGCGGGAGCGATCCACCCGCACACCCGCCGAGGCGAGCCAGGGGCCGCTGTCGTAAGCGGCTTCCACATAGGCGCCGGCAACCGATGTCTTGCCGCCCGCCTGGCGGTCGCGGGTGAAGGCGCCGTTCAGGAAGCGGAACTTCTCCTTGTCGACTCCGTCGGTCAGCCGCGCATCGGCGCCCACTTCCCAGGCCAGATCGCCCTGCTGACCCTGCCAGGCGGCGTTGAGGCCGTAGCCCAGGGCGGGCGTGTTGTACTGGTCGTTGGCGGGCGTGGTGGTGGCGCGATTTGCGGCCACGGCGACGGAGCTGTTTTTCAGGTTGCTGCCGCGCGCCCAGGCCTGGAGCCGCCAGCCCCCAACCCCTTCGGACGCCGGTTGCGCCAGGGTGAGCGTGGCGGATTCGCCGGTGGAGACCGAGCGCGCGCCGACCAGGCCTGCACCCTGCTGGACGCGGAACGCCTGGAGCCGCAGGGCCACCTGCACCTGGCCCAACTGGTGCTGGGCGCGGACGGCGAGGCTGGCGTCCTTGGTGTCGAGGCGCTGATCGGCGGCCCCCTGACGCGGGCCGCGCACGGCATAGTAGCCGTCGGTCCGCGAGGTGGCTGCTGTGACAAGCAATCCGGGCATGCCGCCCGAGACGGCCAATCGATAACTGTCACGCTCGCCCGCCGAGACATCGAGCGCAGCCAACCCAGCGCCACTGCCGCGTTCCTGCAGGGCGACAACGCCGGTGAGCGCGCCTGCGCCATAGGGCCCCGCGCCAGCGCCGCGCACGATGGTGGCGCCGTCCAGCCCCTCGGGCGGAAGGCCACTCCAGATCACCCAGCCGCCGAAGGGGTCGTTCTGGGGCGCGCCGTCCAGGGTCACCAGCGCACGGCCTGCGCCGGAGGGAGCTATGGCCCGCAGGGACAGCCCCTGGGTGGTGGGGTTGGCCGCGCCGGAGCCGGTTCGGCGGAAGAGTGAGACCCCGGGCGTGCTCTTCAGCGCCTCATCCAGTCGGGTCTCGGACTTCAGTATCTCGGGGCCGATCTGCACGGCGCTGAACACGGCGTCGCCACCCAGCGGGGCCAGCCGGGGCGGATGGACGATCACGATCTCGACTTCGGTTGGCGGCGGCGGCAGATCGGGCATGACAACTCGAAGGTCTGGTATGAACGTGGGATGAGATGGCTAATGAGCCCCGCAGGAGAGTGCAATGACCAAAGTCGCCATCATCACCGGCGCGGGAAGCGGAATCGGGCGGGCAGTGTCCCTGGCGCTACTCGCAGCGGACTGGTCGGTGGTGCTGGCCGGTCGCCGCGCCGACGCGCTGGCGGCCACCGCCGCCTTGGGTGAAAGCGGCGAAACGCTGGCCCATCCCACCGACGTCGCCGACCCCGACAGCGTGGACGCCCTGTTCGCGACGACGAAGGCGCGCTTCGGTCGCCTGGACCTGCTGTTCAACAACGCCGGCACCGGTGCGCCGCCCGGCCCCCTGGAAGACCATTCCCTCGAACACTGGCGTCGTGTGGTGGACGTGAACCTGACGGGCGCGTTCCTGTGCACGCGGGCCGCCTTCGGACAGATGAAGGCCCAGGACCCGCGCGGCGGACGGATTATCAACAACGGCTCGATCTCGGCGCACGCGCCCAGGCCGAACTCCATTGCCTACACCGCCACCAAGCATGCGATCACCGGCATGACCCGCTCGACGGCGCTGGACGGGCGCGCGTTTGACATCGCCTGCGGCCAGATCGACATCGGCAACGCCGCCACCGACATGACCCGCGCCATGGCGCGCGGCGTGCCCCAGGCCGACGGGTCATTGAAGGTGGAGGCGACCATGGACGTCCAGGCCGTGGCCGACGCGGTGCTCTATATGGCCGGCCTGCCACTGTCGGCCAATGTGCCGTTCATGACCGTGATGGCGACGCAGATGCCGTTCATCGGGCGGGGGTGATGCACAGTCTCGATTTCACGGCGGACCCGTTGTCTTCAGACCTGCAATGGCTGAGAGCGGCATCGCCAGAGTGAGCGGAGCATCCTGGAGAGGCCTGGCACCGAATCCCGCGTACCATCGCGCCGCCCGTTCGGACTTTGCATCAATCAGCAGCATGACTCCCCCGACCTCGGCTGCTGCGCGGAGGCAGCGCCGACCGGCGGCCACCAAAAGCTGGCCACCCAGGCCACGACCCTGACAGCCCGTTGATACGGCCAGACGTGCCAATCGAAATCCCGGGACATCATGCTGTGGGAGACCTCGCTGGACAGTCTCCGGCGAGCGCTCGTACGCAATCGAAGCGGGCGCAAGGCTGTAGAAGCCCAGAATTGCACCGTCTTCCGCGTCAATTGCCAAAAAAGTCTTTGAGCCACCAGACTCGTGGTTTTGACGGGCATATCGGCGAAAGAAGGCATTCATCGCCTCGTCACCACAGTCAAAAGCAGCACGGTCGTGAGACTTGCTGACGGGCTCCTCGCGCCAGCCCCAGGTCGTCATATGCCAGGCGGCAGGGAGTCTGCAGCGGCTTGCAGTTTCGCATTCGGCACAGGCGGATTCTCGAGAAGCTCAAGCACCAACAGACTGTCACGCGCCGACAATTGCACGCGATCAGACTTCTCGATTACCGCTTCCGCCTCGCGCAATGCATGCCGCAGGACAAAATCTGTCAGGTCGGTGTTGTTCAGTGCTGCTGCGCGCACCAGCAACGCCTTCTGTTCCGGCCGCACCCGCAGGTTCATCCGCTTGCTATCGTCTACGGCAAGTCTCGGCATCCGCGCGCGCTCCTGATCGTACGCTTTTAAGGCGTACAATTTGACCGGTCAAGCGACGCTGGAACTGTGTCACTCGTCGGCGAAGTTTGGCGCCCGCTTCTCGAGGCTGGACCGCACCGCTTCGACCTGATTGGGCGTGCCCATCAGCGCGGTTTGTTCGCGGCTCTCTTCAAGCAGGATCGCGTGCTGATCACCGTCAGCCATCAGGTTCAGCAGACGCTTTCCAGCGCGGATGGCATCCGGGTTCTTGCCGGCGACCTCACGGGCGAAGGCCAGGGCCTCGGCGCGGGGGTCGTCGCAGACTCGGGTGGCCAGGCCCATCGCCAGCGCCTCGTGGCCGTTGAAGATCCGGCCCGAATAGGTGAGTTCACGGGCCACGTCGTCGCGCACCAGGCCACGCAGTAGCGCCATTCCAGCCATGTCGGGGATCAGGCCCCACTTGATTTCCAGCACCGAGAGTTTCGCATCCGGCGTCACGAACCGCATGTCGGCGCTGAGCTGAAGCTGATAGCCGCCGCCAAAGGCCACGCCGTGGACGGCAGCGATCACCGGCACCGGAATCTCGCGCCAGACCATCACCGCGTGCTGCGCGCGATTTGAGCCGCCAGGCGTGCGGTTGGAGGTGACCAGCGGACCCGCCGACCCCTGCCCGCCCGAGCGCTCGCCGGACGCCATCGCGGCGAAATTCGAGGTATCGAGCCCGGCGCAGAACGAGCGGCCTTCGCCCGACAGCACCACGGCGCGCAGACCGGGTTCGGTCTTCAGGCGCTCGCCGGTCTGGATCAGGGCCTCGAACATGGCGTTGTCCAAGGCGTTCATCTTGTCGGCCCGGATCAGGCGAACGTCGGCGACGCCGTCCTGGATGTCGACGGAAATGCGGTCGTTCATGGGTCTCTCCCTTAGCCGCGCGACAGAACGTAGCCGACGCGCGGAACGTGAATATGAATGACACCAAGGTCCCCGGCATCGCGGGCCAGGGTGACCCGGTCGCGGGTGATGGCCACCACGGTTCCCGCCATCGGGTCGCGACCATAGTCGTCGGCCTGGACCACGGCGGCGTCGCCGGGCTTCAGGCCGGAGGGATCGTTGGGGTCGGTGTCCAACGCCGCGGCAGGCGAAGCGCCGGCCGCCACCGCCAAGGCCTCCGCAGGGGTCATGTCGCGGCGGCGACCATGACCGATGGCGCGCAGGCGGTCCCGCCAGGCCAGGGTGCGATCAAAGCCCGCCAGCAGCTGTTCGGCGACGGCGGGTGCCGCCGCCCCGGTCCACCAGATGTTCATCCAGGCCGCCACGTCGGCCAGCGACGGCTTGGTGCCGCCGAGGAAATCGCTTTTGGCCAGACCGTCTTCAAGCCAGGCGGCATACGCGCGCCACTGGGGCTTCATGAACGGCGCGGCGGCCTTCATCGCGGCGACGTCAAAGGGTCGGCCCGAAAGCTTCTCGCGGTCCTCGGCGAATTCCTTGGGAATGCTGTCGCCGATCTCGCCAAAGATCACCGCGACGCTGGCCTGGAACCACATCCGGTCGGCCCACAGGTTCACCGCCCAGTCGGCTCCGGTCACCACCGACGGATTGGGGAAGCGGCGCTCGATTTCGGCCAGGATGACCTGACTGTCGCAGTACACATCTGCCCCGATCTGCATCACCGGGATCCGGCGATAACCCCCGGTCAGCGGGATCAGGTCCGGCTTGGGCATGATCACCGGCTGGATCACCGAGCCCCAGGACAGGCCCTTGATGCCGAGCATCAGCCGTACCTTCTCGGAAAACGGCGAGGCCGGGTAATGGTGCAGGATGATGTCGGTCACGCAGGTGGTTCTCCGTCTCGACGATGCAGCAGGGCTGAGCGACCATCGTGGACGCCCGCGGTTCTCGAGGATCCTAGGCGAACCTAGGCGCGCCGCAACGGCGCCGTTGCGTCAAGGAGCGGGTTGTCTCGCCTCTCAGGCGTGCGGGCTTGATGTGAACCCGCGTAACAGGGTCTAGTTCGCCACCATGCGTAAGGTGTCCAGCGACCCCGGGACCGGCAACGACGAAGCGACAAGGATTCTTCAGTCCTTGGACGCTGTTTTTGAGCCGACACAGCGCGCCCATCCCGGCCCCGCACTGACCCTGCCGGCCAACGCGCTGGCCAGCATAGGACTGGACCGCGACGGGCGGCCCTGCACGCCCGATCGGCGGTTCGAAGCCTGGTTCTCTCCAGACAATGTAGACGCCGCGGTCGCCGGCTGGCTGCGAGGTAATCAGGCAAGCAGCCTTGTTCCGGTGACCACCCGTGCCGGTGCCGCGAGCGTCATTCTGGTGGGCACCGCCGCCGACGCGCAGGCCTGGGCCCTGCCGCCAGGGTCACAGGCATCAACTCATGGCGGGTCGGCACCGTTTGTCGCCCTGGCCTATCGCCCGTTCGAGGACCCGGATATCGCGGCAGCGGCCCTCGCCAGCTGGCGCCTTACGCCGATGGAGGCCCGAACCGTCAGGGCCCTGGTGTCGGAGGGCGATCTTCATGCCGGAGCCAGATCAGCGGGACTGAACTACGGGACGGCGCGAAAGGCGCTGAAACTGGCGCTGCGCAAGGCAGGCGCCCATCGGCAGGCTGACCTGGTCCGCCTGCTGCATACGGCTGTCGGCGGGGGTGATGTCCAGCTGGCGCATGTGCCGGAACTTCAGCGAATGCTGGGCCTGACCGAGAGGGCTGCCAGCGCCGCCGTGCTGTTGGCCGTGGGCCTGACCCGCGCGGAGGCGGCTTCGACACTCAATATCAGCGAACACATCATGAAGGATGAGCTCAACCGGTTGTTTCTTCAGTTCAACTTGCGAACGGCCACCGATCTCAGCCGGTTGATAACAGAGGCCGTCGTGCTGGCGGGCGTCGCCAGCAATCCGAACCTGACCCTTGAAACCTCATGGAGCGCACTCAGACCCCTGCGGTTTTTGAACCGGACCAGAACGCCGGGCCGCATTGCCCTCTCGGACTTCGGCCCTGCCAGCGGCGCACCCACACTGCTCTTCCACAGTGCCACGACAGGCAGCCTGCTGGATCGTGGACTGGTGCGCGCGTTGCAATCAGCGGGACTGAGACCGATCACGGTCGAGCGACCGGGTTTCGGCCTCACCGATCCCCCGGAAACCGCGCCGCTGGATGTGGCGGTCGACGACGTCCTGGATCTGATGGACGCCATGGGCTTCAAACAGGTCAACCTGGTTTGCCGGGGTGGGGAACCGGTCGCGCTGGAACTCGGGCGACGTGCGTCGGAGCGCATCCGGCGCGCCGTGTTGATCAATCCCTTCACCCCCTACGCGGTCGATAGCCGTTGGGACGGGTTCATGAACCGCGCGAAACGGCTGGTGAGCGCCTACCCGGAGATGATCGAGCCGCTGGCGCGATTTCTGAGTCAGCGGGCCACGCCGCTTGGGCTGGAACGGCTCGTGCGAAGCGCGGTCAACAGTAGCCCGGCGGACCGCAGGGCGCTGGATAATCCGAACATCACGCAAGACTACGTTGCCTCGGCGCGCCTGACGGGAGTCCGCAGTTCATGGGGCTTTGTCCAGGATCAACGCGCCTATCTGACCTGGCGACCGCCTGCCCTGCCGGATGGCCGTGCCTGGGTGCGGCTGATCGGTGAACAGGATGTGCTTTACCGCAGCGGCGATGCTGACAGCCTCTGGGATGCCGCGCTGCCGGGTCACAGGATCGTCCGCGTGCAGGACGCCGGCCGCCTGTTGCACGCCTCACACCCGGACCTGGTCGTTCAGGCCCTGATGGGTTAGCCGAACGGCGGCGCGAACCGGATGTTGTCCTTGGCCAGGCCCTTGAGCACCACATCGACCCCGCCGGATTTGATCATCCACTCCAGCCGGTGATCGCGATATTCCCGCTTGAACAGGCCCTTTTCGACCAGTTCGGCAACGTTGGGCATGGTCGTCGAGGCGCTGGCCATGGCAGCCATGTCGGCGTTGGTGGCGGCCACCGAGGGGCGGGCGTTGGCGCGCTCGAGCCAGGCGGACAGCTTCGTGCCCCGCACGGGCGGATTACCCTGCCCCACCGAGCCGTTGACGTAGGGCACCACCGACAGGTCGCCCCAGCCAAAGGACTCGCCGTTGAACCAGGCGCGGTCGCCCAGCTCCTTCTCCAACCAGACGAAGAAGCCTTCGGTCTGGGCCTTGGCGGCAGTGAACAGGGCCTCGGCCTGGGCACCTTCAGCGCGTTTGAACCAGCGGATCTCGGACAGGCCCCAGTTGATCGCCTCGAAGTGGGTGTCCATCACCTCTTCCAGCATCCGCACGCGGGCCCGGTCGGCGGGTGCGGCGGGGCGCATGGCGGGGTCTGGATAGGCGTCGTCCAGATATTCCAGGATGATGGTGCTATCGAAAACCCGGATGTTGCCATCGACGAGGGCTGGCACCTCGGCGCGGGGACTGGCCTCGACGAACTCGCCCTGCGCGCCTCCGGCCCCCAGACCACCGGGCGCAATGGCTTCAAAAGCCAGCCCCTTCTCCCGGAGCGCGATCTTGACCTTCTGGGCATAGGGCGAGAGCGGGTGGTCGTAGAGGGTGATCATGGTCAGCTGTCTCGCTTTGAGTAGTGGGGTTTGCGCTTTTCGAGGAAGGCCTGCACGCCCTCCTGAAAGTCGCCGTCGGAACTGGCCAG
>JANNFM010000134.1:0-10500 GCA_031379795.1 Alphaproteobacteria bacterium | reverse complement strand
GTCAAAGGATCAGCGGGAGACCTAACCCTCCTCCGCCCACGCCCGGATCAGCTGGTGCGCAATCGCCATCGGCTGGGGACAGAACGTCCCCTCGATCTCGCCGGCCAACAGCCGCTTGGCCTCCTCCCGCGTGAACCAGCGCACCTCCGACAGCTCGGTCTGGTCGGGCGTGCCCTCGTCGTCCTCGACCTCGGCGATCAGGCCGATCATCAGGGATGACGGATACGGCCACGGCTGGGTGGAGTGATAGCGGACCTGCCGCGTGCGCAGGCCCGCCTCTTCGTTGAGCTCGCGGGCGCAGGCCTCCTCGATGGATTCGCCGGGCTCCAGGAAACCGGCCAGCGCCGAGAACATGCCAGCCGGCCAGATTTCCTGCCGTCCCAGCATGCAGCGCTCGCCATGATAGGCCAGCATGATCACCACCGGATCGGTGCGGGGGAAGTGTTCCACCAGACACGACGGGCATTTGCGCTTCCACCCGCCGTCGACGGCTTGGCTGGGCTGGCCGCAGGAGGCGCAATATCCGTGGCGGCGTCGCCATTCGAACATCTGCTTGGCCGTGCCGCAGATTGCGGCTTCCGTGCCGGGAAGCTGCATCGCCACCTGTCGCAGGTCCTTGAACTCGCCGAGGCCCTGCAGCGGACCCTGTGCCGGATCGGCGGTACCTTCCATGTCGACGGCGAAGATCGCGGTGTCGTTCCACAGGCCCATGAACAACAGACGCTCGGACCCGCCGGCCAGGTCATCCGCCAGTTTGGCCGGCAGGTAGGCAATCTGGAAACTGCCATCCTTGGTCTTTTCCACCAGGGGTTTGCCGTTCCAAATGGCGAGGCCAAGGCTCTCGCTGGAGGTCAGCTGTCCGGCCAGCCATTCGGCGTCGCCGCGCCGGTCACTGGCGCGATTGAGGGGGTTGCCGGCGAAGGTGTTTTGAAAAAAGGAGAGGGCCATGGCCGCGTTGTTAGCGTGCGCGACGCCGCGCGTCATCCCACCCCGCGCAACGCCGACGCTCCTGCGACGGCTATTTGGCCAGACCGCCCATCATCGTCGTGTACTCCTCGGGCGACATCACGCCATCCTTGGTGGTGTCCAGGAAGGTGTTGAAGACGTAGGCGTGGTAGCCTAGGAATTCGCGCTGGTTCATGGACCGTTGGCGACCCTCGCGGTTGAAGGCGTTGAAGCTTTGTTCGGCGTTGTTCAGAGCCCGGCCCTGGAGGGTCGTCTTGAATTCCTTGTAGGTGAGCTCGCCGTTCTGATCGATGTCGGCCTCGGCCATCTTGTTGACCTGAAAGGTCAGCCAGTCGTTCAGGCTGACCTTGCCGTCCCTGTCGGCGTCCAGGAATCTCAGCGCCACCTCGGGCGATACCGCTGGCTGGGCGCCGGCGACGCCGCCGCACAGGACAGCGCTTGCCACGGCGGCGATCGTCACGATTGACCGGATCATCTGCAATTCCCCCCAAGACCTTTTTTGTCGACGGTCAATATTCGGTCCAAAGCTAGGTGTTGCGCAAGCACCGGCTGAGCCGCCCGCGGGGACCTGCGTGATTCCTGCGTGCTCTCGTCTCAAACTTCTGCTTGATTGGCGCCCGGGACAGCGCCCGTCACGGAACCAGAAGTGTTTCGGCCAGGCCTCCGGGGGGGAATCGAACAATGGGCCAGGACAAGCCGGCTGAAAGCACGACAGCGATGACGTCCGCAGCGCTGCCGGTAGGCCTGCTGGCGCTGCTGACGGTGACCAATGCGCTGAACTTCGTGGACCGGAACCTGCTGGCGAGTTTCGCCAATTTCCTGAAGCCCGAGCTTGGTCTGACGGACACACAGTACGGCCTGCTGACCGGGCTGGTGTTCCTGGTCTTCTATGCGGTGGCCGGCCTCTTCATGGGGATTCTGGCCGACCTGTCGCATCGTCCGCGGCTGATCGCCGGGGCCATTGCAATGTGGAGCGTGCTGACGGCGGCGTCCGGCCTGGCGCGCGGGTTCATTTCGCTGGCGATTCCGCGAGCCCTGATCGGCATTGGCGAGTCGGCGCTGACGCCGTCGGCCATGTCGCTGCTGGCGGATCGGGTGTCGAGCGCGCGGATGGGGCTGGCCAGCGCCCTCTACTACATGGGGGTGCCCATCGGCACCGGCGCGGGCCTGTTGATCGCCGGCTATCTCGGCCCGGCCATCGGATGGCGGAACTGCTTCTATGTGCTGGGCGCCGTCGGCCTGACGCTGTCGCTCGCCTTTCTGTTCGTCCGCGAACCGCGCGCCAAGCGTGAGGCGCACCACGCCAAGGGGCCGGGATTTGCCGCTCAGATCGGGTTGCTGACGGGTGCGCTGAAGCGCTCACCGGCGCTGGTGGCCACCATGAGCGGCGGCGTGGCGCTGCACATCGGCATCGGCGCGGCCCAGTTCGACCAGCTCTGGTTTGTCGCCGAGCGCGGCTTCGAAAAGGCCCACATCGCGCAGCTGGCCGGCTACATCACCGTGGTCGCGGGCGTCGCGGGCAACCTTTTCGGCGGCTTCATCGGCGACTGGTGGCAGCGGCACATGACATCGGGCCGGCCGATGATGCTGGCGATTCTGATGCTGGCGACCATACCGCTGGCCCTGGCCTACCGGCTGGTTCCGGCCGACTCACCGATCTTCTTCATCGGCATGGGGATCGGTATCTTCCAGCTGGCGGCCTTTTACGGCCCGACCTTCTCGACCGTGCAGGAACTGGCGCCCCCCGGCGCGCGGGCGACGGTCACGGCGTTCTACATCCTGTGCCTGAACGTCATTGGCCTGGGCATCGGCAACACCGGCGCGGGCTGGGCCATCGACCACTTCCGCGCCGCCGGAAACGCCCAGCCCTACACGGCCTCGGTGGTGGTGTTCATCGCCATCTCGGCGCTGGCGATCCCCGCGTTCTTCCTGGCGGGGCGCTGGTCCAAGCGCGACGTAGCGCGGAACGCTGCGGGATAGTGGGATCCCTTAGTCTCTGTGGTGAGGTCGGTTGACGCGTTCGCGGCGCCAAGCATTCCAGTCGACGGGTTCCCTGTCGGCAACCACCAGATCGTCCGGGCCGAACTTGTCGCTGAACAGCACCAAATTCTGACAGGGCCAGCGCGCGCTGGGGGCGATGATGCCGTCAAATCCCAGGAAGTCGGCGGCGTCGGCGATGTCCTGGGTGCGGCTGTAGTCAAGGGTGGCGAAGGTTTCGGGTGAGACACCCAGTGCCGCCACCGCCTGAAGGTCGGCCAGCTTCAGGGTGCGCCGGGTCTGCACCTTGATCCGGTGCAGCACCGATTGCAGCCGTGAGGGAAACACCGGCTGGCGGCTCAGGTGGAAATGGATTTCCTCCAGCGCGCCCTCGCGCGCCAGCGAAGTGTACAGCACATCAAACGTGCCGGGATCCCACCTGGCCCTCGACGGATATCCCTGCAGCACGTCGCGCTCGGCACGCACGATCCGCCAGACCTCACCCTCGAAGCTGACCCCGGCGTGCGCATCCAGCGCGTCCAGCAGGGCGAGATCGCGGGCCTGTCGTGCGCTCACGATCTAGACAAATGCCCCGGACTCGAGACGCTCGATGACGGCCAGTACGTCCTCGGTCCGGTCCTGGCTGATCAGGTCGATAGCGCGGTCGCCGTTCAGCATCGGATGGCGGGCGTGCAGCCACAGACGGGTCTCGTCAGCCGTATAGAAATCCCCCAGCCGATCCACCACATACCTCAGGTCGGCGATCACCGTCTGGGTGTGCAGGCCGGGCGAGCCATTACCGTGCGACCAGCGCGAGACCGTGGCCGTCGACACATCCACGATATTGGCAATGTCCTTGCCCTGCAGCCCGCCACGGGCCCGCAGGTCTTCCATGATCCGGGCGACAGCTGTGCTCATGGGTATTCCCAACTCCGGTAGCGAAGCCGAAGTTACGATAAAGTTTCACAAATGTCCATGAATGAAATCAATATGAAATTGACACGCCCACACGTTCGCGCGCCCACTTGCCCCGCCGCCCCCGATCCGCCATATGCCGCCGTGGAGATCGGCGGCGGGCGGACGCCTCGCCAACCTGGTCAGGGCCGGAAGGCAGCAGCCACAACGAGTTTCGCTCCGGGTCGTCGTTCGGTCTCCACCCACCTTCCACAGCTTAATCAGGCTTTGCGCTTTGCCGGGACGTGGCCGTCCCGCTAGATGGCAATCATGGGCGACGAAGACTTTCCCCGCGACGACCTTGAGCCGCCCGAGCGTGACCCCAACACGGGCGACATGTTCGGCGACGCGCCGGGTGCTGCGCCGCCCATGCCGACGATGGACAGCGCCGCCTACACCGTCATCGCGCGGAAGTACCGGCCCCAGACCTTCGACGACCTCTATGGCCAGGAGGCCATGGTCCGCACCCTGCGCAACGCCTTCTCCTCAGGCCGGATCGCGCATGCCTTCATGCTGACCGGCGTGCGCGGGGTCGGCAAGACCACCACCGCGCGCCTGCTGGCCCGGGCGTTCAACTATGAGACCGAAACGGTTCACGCGCCGACCGTGGATTTCCGCGAAGAGGGCCGGAATTGCCGCGCCATTATCGAGGGCCGGCACATCGACGTGTTGGAACTCGATGCCGCGACCCAGACCGGCGTCGACAACATGCGTACCCTGCTGGAAAGCGTGCGTTATGGACCGATCGAGGGGCGCTACAAGGTCTACATCATCGACGAAGTGCACATGCTGTCAGGCTCGGCATTCGCCTCGCTGCTGAAGACGCTGGAGGAGCCGCCGCCGCACGCCAAGTTCATCTTCGCCACCACCGAGATCCGCAAGGTGCCGGTGACCATCCTGTCGCGCACCCAGCGGTTCGACCTGCGGCGTGTGGAACCCGACGTTCTTGTCAAAAATCTTGAAATGATCTGCGAGAACGAGGGCGCTCGCGTCGAGGCCGAGGGTCTGATGCTGATTGCCCGGGCCGCCGAGGGTTCGGTCCGCGACGGCCAGTCGATGCTGGATCAGGCCATCGTCCAGGCCGATCCGGGCGTCACTGTCACCGCCGCTTCGATCCGCGACATGTTGGGGCTGGCGGACCGCGCCCAGACCATCTCACTCTTTGAACAGGTGCTGCGCGGTGAGGCGGGCGCGGCCATCGAGACCTTCCGGACGCTCTACGGCTATGGGGCCAACCCTGATCAGGTGGTGATGGACCTGCTGGACCATACCCACGGCGCGTCGGTGGCCAAAGCCATTGGCCCGCAGGCCCTGGTGCTGCCGAAGGAACAGGCCCAACGGCTGGCCGCTGTGGGGGCGGCGGTATCGGCCGGCACGCTGTCGCGGATCTGGCAGCTGACGCTGAAAGCCTACGATGAGGTCCGGCGCGCGCCCGATGCGGCGGCAGCGGTGGATATGGCCCTGATCCGGCTGGCCTATGCCGCGGACCTGCCAGGCCCCGAAGAGGCGTTGAAGCGGCTGCAGGACGGCGACGCGCTCGCCGGTGGCCCCACGGGCGGGCCCTCGGGACGCGGCGGGATATCCGGAGGCGGCGGGACGGCAGCACGCGGGGCGACCAACGCGGTGGCGCGCCAGCCCATGCCGATGGCCCAGCCCTCGCCGGAACCGACAGCTGTGCTGAACAGTTTCGAGGACCTGCTGGCGTTGATCGACCAGCGCCGTGACGTGACGCTCAAGATGGACGTAGAGCGGTTCATCCGCCCGATCAGCTTCCGCCAGGGAGCCATCGAGTACGAGCCCGGACCCGGCGCACCGGTCAATCTGGCGCAGCGGCTGGTGGCGCGGCTGAAGGAATGGACCGGCGAACGCTGGCTGATCGCGGCCCAGGGCGGCGGCGGGGCCGAGAGCGCCTGGGAAAAGCAGCGGCGCGAGCAGCGCGAGGTCAAGGCCGAGATCGAGCAGGACCCGTTCGTGCGCTCGGTTATGGAAGCCTTCCCCGGCGCCGAGATCGTGGGAATCCGCAACGTGGCGCAACCCGATCCCGTCGGCGCGGTCGAGCCGACGCCGGACGAAGATGATGACGAGGAGTAACGCCTGATGGACATCAACGCGCTGATGAAACAGGCCCAGGCCATGCAGCAACGGATGGCCGACGCCCAGGAACGGATTGCCGCCATCGAGGTCGAGGGCACGTCCGGCGGCGGCATGGTGAAATTGATGCTACGCGGCTCGGGGGAACTGGCGCGCGTGGAGCTGGATCCCGGCCTGATGGCGCCGGGCGAGGGCGAGGTGGTGGCCGATCTGATGATCGCCGCTCACGCCGACGCCAAGCGCAAGCTGGACGCCGCCCAGGGCGAGCTGATGCGCGAGGCGGCCGGGCCGCTGGCCGGCATGAACATCCCCGGCATGCCGAAGTTCTAGCGTGGCTGCCTCCGCCGGACCCGAGATCGAACGACTGATCAGCCTGCTGGCCAAGCTGCCGGGCCTGGGTCCGCGCTCGGCCAGGCGCGCGGCGTTGGCTCTGTTGAAACGCCGCGAACAGTTGCTGAACCCCTTGGCGGACGCGCTCAGCGAGGCGGCGAGGCGCGTGCAAACCTGTCAGGCGTGCGGCTCGCTCGACACCCAGGACCCCTGCGCGATCTGTGCCGACAGCCATCGCGACGGGGCCCTGATCTGTGTGGTCGAGGAGGTGGGCGCGCTCTGGGCCATGGAGCGGGCCAGTGCCTACCGCGGCCGCTACCACGTGCTGGGCGGGCTGTTGTCGGCGCTCGACGGTGTGGGCCCGGATACCCTCAGGGTCAGCTCCCTGGTGGACCGCGCTTCAGCCGGTGCCATCAGCGAGGTCATCCTGGCTCTCCCCGCCACCGTCGACGGCCAGACCACGGCGCACTATCTGGCCGAGCGGCTGGCGGGCGCGGGGGTCTCGGTGACCATGCTGGCGCGCGGCGTGCCGGTGGGCGGAGAACTGGACTGGCTGGACGACGGCACCATCGCCCAGGCCATGCGCGCCAGGCGGCCGGCATAGGGAGCACATCATGGCCCAACGGGGAGATCGTCGCTGGATTGACAGAGGCCCACGGCCGAGCGTCGCTGAACCCCGGCCCATCCTGCTCGCCCACGGACTCAAATTCGTACGCGCCGCTAGCGCCTGTCATGGGGTTCGCCGGATTGCCCTGGTCGGTTCGATGACCACATCGAAGCCGATCCCCAAGGACATCGATATGCTGGTCACCGTCTCGGCGGACTTCGACCTGCCGGCGCTCGCGCTGGCCGGGCGACGCCTCAAGGGCGGTTGCAATCACATCAATCTCGGCGCCGACATCTTCCTTTGCGGCGAGGATGATCGCTATCTGGGACGCACCTGCCCCCACCGGGAGTGCCACGCGCGCGCGAGTTGCGAGGCACATGGCTGCGGTGTCACGCCGCACCTGCGCGATGATCTGCATCTGGTGACCCTGAACCCGGACCTGATCCGCAAACCGCCATTTGTCCTGTGGCCAAGGGTCCAACGCGCGTACGCCGCACCGCAAGATGTCGAGACCTTGTTGCTCGGCCCCCTCGGCACGGACCTTAAAGCCCCGCCAGCCGGGGGATGAAGGTGCGCCTGGCCTTGTGGCGCACCCGCAGGTCGGCGAGGTAGCGGGCCTGTCCCGCTGCGTCCCTGGCGATCTCGCCGCGCCGACGGATGTATTTGACGGCCTGTTCATAGGCGGGTGCGCCGCCGTTCTTGATGAGGATTTCGGCCAGTCGCTCATAGGCCGCGACCGCCTCTCGCGGATGGCTTGCCGTGCTGGCCTCGGCCAGCAAACGCAGGCGCTCACCGTCGATCTGGTGCTCATGTACGCACGACCAGGCCTCGTCCATGCGACCCTCCTCGACCAGGACGTCCAGCAGCAGATTGACCGCGTCATGCCAGTAGCCGGGCCTGGATTTTCCCGCGGCGATGCGCAGGATTCCCAACGCCCGTTCCTTTACCGCTGCGCCTTCCTGCCCTGCCTTGAGATCGTGATAAAGCCGCAGCGTCGGGGTACGTTCGAACGCCTTCCACAGGAGGCTCAGAGCCTCCCTGGTCCGGCCTGCCTTCATCATGAGACCGGCGGCCTTTTGCTGAAGATCGAGATTGAGCAGCCCCTCGAAACACCAGAGCGCTTCCTCCAGCCAGCGCAGGGCCTCGGCGTCCCGCTCCGCGCCGAGACAGATGTCGGCGATGCGCAGATAGGTCGCGGGCTGGGTCAGATCGCCGGTCAGAAGCGCGATCCGGGCGTCCACGTCACCTTCCGCCTGCGCGAACTGGTCGAGCATCCAGCGCAAGGCCTCGCGCTCGCTGTCATAGATTCCTTTGCGCGGCGAGGGCAACGCGTCCCACTTCGCCTGTGCAAGGCGTCGGAACTCGGCGACGCCCGCAGTCCCCAGAGCCTCCGAATACTCGTCTATAGCATCGGAAAACAGGTCGGTGACCCCGTCGAGGGCACGCTCCAGCAAGGTCTCCGCCAGTGCGATCGGATCCGCGCCGACTTGCACACAGAGCCGGGCATGGAGCGCGATCACCTGCGCGCCCACCCCGTGGATCTCGCCCTCGGAATCGTCGGCGGCCTCCACCACGTCCTGCAGGTTTCCCACCAGACGCTCGGCAAGCACGAAGGCGGGTTGCGGGCGACCTGACGCCGCCAGAGCCTCCAGGCGGGCACGAATGTCCTCAATCTCATCGGCGACTGCGCCGGCACCGTAATAGTCGATGCCATCGCTGACATCGGTCGCCGCGTCGATAGCCTTCTCGTATCGCGAGATCACCGTGGCGTCGTCGTCGTCCGCGTCGCCCACTTCCGACTCCAGCGCCTTCCAGAGCGCCGGATCCCGCGCGGCCAGATCGATCAACAGGTCGGCCAGCGCTTCTGTTCCCTTGCCGACCAGATGGGTGCGCAGGCGCGCGCCCTTGTTCTCCGCCCCGGTTGCGCCCGCCGTCAGTCCCACCGCCACCAGGTGCTTGCAGAAGCCGGCGTCCTCATAGGCCGGGCAGTCGCAGGTACCTGACCAGTTCCGGCCCTGCCAGCGCAGTTCAGCCCGGTAGGTCTCACTGCCGATCACCGTGGCCAGCACCCGGCGTTCATCGACCGACAACAGCCGCACCCGGCCTTCGGCAAAATAGGCCTCCCCACGGGCGAAGACCTTCGGTCCTGCCAGATCACGGAGTTCAGTCGGGGGAATCACTGCGAAGTTGGCCATGTCGCCGCTAACAAAGCGCGTCGCAGCGCCCCTGCAAAGCCTCCGTTCCGCTCTGGCCGCGACTCACCGAACGGGCTAGGAACACAGCATGAACGGCATGTTGATCCTCGCAATCGCCCTCGCCCTGATCGCCGCAACCGCCATCGGCTGGGCGCTGAAGGAGCGGTTGCGGGCCGCCACCGCCGAGGCCCGGATCGGCATGTTGCAGGAACAGGGCGAGTTGGTTCGCGCCCAGTTGACCCAGTCGGCGGCCAGCGTGGCCGAGGAAATTCTGCGCAAGAACGACGAGGTGGTTCGCGGCCGCGAGCAGTTGGCTCAGGCCCGCCTGGAGGCCCAGCTCAAGCCCGTCGCCGACACCCTGCTGAAATTTCAGGAACAGGTGACAGCTGTCGAAAAGCAGCGCGCCGAGGAGACCGGCGGCCTGAAGGAACAGATCGCCCAGATGCTGCAGGCGGCGACCGCCACCCAGGACGAGGCCCGCAAGCTGTCCAGCGCCCTGCGTCGCGGGGCCGGCGTCCAGGGCCGCTGGGGCGAGCAGACCCTGCGCAATGTGCTGGAGGCCGCGGGCCTCTCCAACCGCTACGACTTCGACGAACAGACCTCCACCGACACCGACGAGGGCCGCCGCCGCCCGGACGTGACGGTGCGCCTGCCGGGCGGTGCGCTGTTCGTGATCGACGCCAAATGCTCGCTTAACGCCTTCCTCGAAATTCAGGAAGCGGTTGACGATTTCGGTCGTGACGCCGCCGGGATGCGCCACGTCCAGAGTGTGCGCAGCCACATCTCCGGCCTTTCTGCCAAGGCCTACTGGGACCAGTTCGACGCCTCGCCCGACTTCGTGGCCATGTTCGTGCCGTTGGACTCGGCGCTCGCCGCAGCCCTGGACCGCGAACCCAATCTGATGAACGAGGCCATGGACAAGCGGGTGGTGATCGTGACCCCGTCCACCCTGTTCGCGCTCTGCAAGGCGGTGGTCTACGGCTGGCGCGTCGAGGAGCAGGCCGCCAACGCCCAGAAGATCGCCGAACTGGGCCGCGAACTCTACAAGCGCATCGCCGTCATGGGCGGCCACGCCAATTCCGTGGGCAAGGCGCTGGAGGCCGCCGTCGGCCGCTACAACCAGTTCGTGGGCTCGCTGGAGACCCAGGTGCTGACCCAGGCGCGCCGCTTCGAGGACCTCAAGGTCGAGCATCAGGGCAAGGCGGTGGAGCCTCTGGAGCCGCTGGAGAGCGCGATCCGGCCACTGGCGAAGCTGCCCACGACCGAGACCCCGCCCGTGCGGCTGGTGGCGGGAGATGAGGGGTAGAGGCGAGCGGGACAGAGGCCTGCGGATACATCCACCGTCCTCCAATTTGCTCGTCATGGCCGGGCCCTTGTCCC
>JANNFM010000006.1:0-6615 GCA_031379795.1 Alphaproteobacteria bacterium | reverse complement strand
CTTGCGTTTAGCGGAGGTTATAGAAAGCCGAACGGCCGGGATACGTGGCGACATCACCCAAGTCTTCTTCAATGCGTAGCAACTGGTTGTACTTGGCCATGCGGTCTGAACGTGACAAAGAACCGGTTTTGATTTGCCCTGCGTTGGTACCCACGGCAATGTCGGCAATGGTGGTGTCTTCGGTCTCGCCTGAGCGGTGCGAAATCACAGCGGTGTAGCCGGCACGCTTGGCCATTTCGATGGCGGCGAAGGTCTCGGTCAGCGTGCCGATTTGGTTGATTTTGATGAGGATGGAATTGGCGATGTGCTTGTCAATGCCTTCCTTCAAAATTTTGGTATTGGTGACAAACAGATCGTCACCCACCAGCTGGATCTTGCCCCCCAGCTTGTCTGTCAGGAGCTTCCAGCCCTCGAAGTCATCCTCGCCGCAGCCGTCCTCGATGGAGACGATGGGGAACTTGGCGACCAGGTCCGCCAGATAGTCGACCATCCCGGCCGGATCGACGCTCTTGCCCTCCCCCTCCATGACGTACTTGCCCGCCTTGAAGAATTCAGTGGCAGCAACGTCCAGGCCCAGATTGAAATCGGCACCGACCTTGTAGCCCGCGCTCTCGCCGGCCTTGACGATGAAGGCCAGTGCCTGTTCGGCGCTGCCGATGTTGGGGGCAAAGCCGCCCTCGTCGCCGACATTGGTGTTGTGTCCGGCAGCCTTCAGCTGAGCCTTCAGAGCGTGGAAAATTTCCGCACCCATTCGCAAAGCCTCGGCGAACGTGTCCGCGCCCGTCGGCAGGATCATGAATTCCTGAATGTCGATCGGGTTGTCGGCGTGGGCGCCGCCATTGATGATGTTCATCATCGGCACCGGCAGCACGCGGGCGGATACGCCCCCAACGTACTTGTAGAGCGGCAAGTCTGCCGAACTGGCCGCCGCCTTGGCGGTCGCCAGGCTGACCCCCAGGATCGCGTTGGCCCCCAGCCGCGCCTTGTTGGGCGTGCCGTCCAGATCGATCAGGATGCGGTCAATCCGGCGCTGGTCCTCGGCGTCAGACCCGGACAGGGCGTCATAGATCTCGCCGTTGACGGCTTCGACCGCCTTCAGGACGCCCTTGCCGCCATAGCGAGCCATGTCGCCGTCGCGCTTCTCGGAGGCTTCGTGCGCACCCGTCGATGCGCCGGAGGGCACAGCGGCGCGACCCATCGAACCGTCCTCCAGCACCACGTCCACCTCCACCGTCGGGTTACCCCGGCTGTCCAGGATTTCTCGGGCGGTGATGTCGACAATTTCGGTCATGGGGCTCTCCGGGGGAACGCGGCGGAGGCTTAGCCAGACTCTGGGTTTCGGGCAACGTCGGCTTGACTTGCCCCGGCGTGAGTGGCGCATCGGAATAGTCAGGAGAACCCTCATGCTGCTCGTCGAAAAGCCCCTGGACGGCGTCGCCGTTGTTACGCTCAACCGGCCCGAGGCCATGAACGCGCTGTCCAAGGCGCTGCGGGCGGCGCTCAGCCAGGCGATCACAGAACTCGACAAGGATCCTGGCGTCCGGGTGATCATCCTGACCGGCGCCGGAGAACGCGCCTTCACCGCCGGGCTGGACCTGAAGGAACTCTCCACCGATCCGCTGGGCATGGGCGCCGCCAACGCCACCAGCCCCGAGGAAAATCCCGCGCGGGCGGTGCTGTCTTGCTCGAAACCCATCATCGGCGCCATCAACGGCGTGGCGATCACCGGCGGCTTTGAAGTCGCCCTGGCCTGCGATGTACTGATCTGCTCCACCAACGCCCGCTTCGCAGATACTCACGCCCGGGTCGGCATCACCCCCGGGTGGGGTCTTTCCCAGAAACTCAGCCGCGCCATCGGCCCTTACCGCGCCAAGGAACTGTCGCTGACCGGCAACTTCCTGGACGCCGCGAAGGCTTATGAGTGGGGCCTGATCAACCGCATCGTCGAGCCGGCCGACCTGATGCCAGCCGCCTTGCAACTGGCCGCCCAGATGGCCGACATCGATGGCGACATGCTGGTGACGTACAAGGCCATGATCGACGACGGCTATGATCTCGCCATGGGCGAGGGCCTGAAGCTCGAACATGAGCGTTCGGTCGTGCACAATCGCGCGGTCACCCCGGAGATGGTCGCCGACCGCCGCGCCGCCGTGCAGGCCCGCGGACGCAATCAGTAAGCCTGCCTTCCCCATTTATGGGGAAGGGGGACCGTCGGCGCACCCGAGGGTGGAAGGGGCGAGACTGGACGCTGAGCTTGACCTCGCCCCCACCACCACGCCCTGCGGGCGCGGTCCCCCTCCCCCGCTTTGCGGGTGAGGCAACAACGCAAAACGCCGACCTCGCGGCCGGCGTTTCGAATCAAACCGAATTGATGGTCTAGTCAGCCTTGGGCGTCAGGACCTGGCGACCCTTGTACATGCCGGTCTTCAGGTCGACGTGGTGCGGACGCTTCAGCTCGCCGGTTTCCTTGTCTTCGTGAAAGGAATTCGGGCCCAGCGCGTGGTGCGAGCGGCGCATGTTGCGCCGCGAGGGGGAAGTTTTGCGTTTCGGAACAGCCATCGGAAATTCTCTTCGGCGTAGAAATGGATACGGCGGCCGCCAAGAGTGAACCCTCGGGCCGCCGGTGAGCGCGGGCTTATGCATGAAACCCCGCGCGCGATCAAGCCAAGAGGCATATGCTCATCCGGTCAATTTGCTGACGGGGGCCGTATGCAACAGGAACTGATCTTCGCACCCATGGGCGTTATGGCCCTCCTGACCTTCATCGTGCTGGGCCTGATCCCGATCCGACGGTTCCGGGCGTCAGCGGCCGGACAGGTCACGGCTGAGGATTTCAAGCTCGGAGAGTCGCTGCGCGTCCCGCCGCATGTCGCGGTGGTGAACCGGGCCTACATGAACCTGCTGGAACTTCCGATCCTGTTTTACGTGGGCAGCCTGATGTATTTCGTGTCCGGTCGCGTCGAGCAGACAACGCTGATCGTCGCCTGGACCTATGTGGCCCTGCGTGGCGCGCACTCTCTGATTCACGTGACCTACAATCACGTGTTCCACCGCCTCGCAGCCTTCGCGGTCAGCAATTTCGTGCTGATGGCCTATTGGGCGCTGTTCTTCCTCTAGCCTGACCGGGAGAGGCGCTTCGGCGCAACATTCGCCCAGGCCAGCTGGATCACGGTCGCGAGACTGTCCAGGTCGAGATGGCCCAGGCGGATGTAGGTCCAGCCATGATGGCCATAGGATTCGGTGGGCGTAACTGTGCCCTCATACCTCGCCGCCATGTTCAACTGATCGTCTCGCTCCAGCTTCACGACGGCGACGCCATCTTCGCCCAGGCCAGGAAACAGGCTGCGGTTTCCCGCGACGCCCAGCATGGCGAAGATCCGCTTGTTCACCCGAAAGGTCGGACGACCACGATGGATGTCCTCGAAGCTCTCCGGGCGCTCCAGAGCCAACCGTCGCAGGTCGTCGGCCGTGCTCAAGGCTTGAGCAGCCGTTTCGGCGCGACCGCGGCCCAGGCCAGCCGCATCAGCGTCGCCAGCCGGGCTTCGTCCAGGTCTCGGAAGGTCACCTCGGTCCAGCCCTTCCTGCCCCAGTAACCGGGCACGGGTGAAATCGTCGTCGGGTCGTCGGCGACGAGATTCGCCTGATCTTCCGATGACAATTTGATCGTCGCTTGAACGGCGCTCTGGCCGAGCGTGCAGAAAATCTTCTTGTTCACGCAGAACGAGGCGCTGTCGAAATGCGGTTCTTCGCGGCTCTCGGGCATGGAAAGCGCGATGCGGCGGACGTCGGCGTCGGTCAGCATCTGAGCAGTTTCGCCCAGCTTTCGTCGTCAGACCAGTCGGCTTCTCACTTTTGGAGCGTTCTCAATGCCATCGAGGGCGATCTCACCCTCGTGGCCGCAGGATCAGCCGCCTGCCAGATTGCTGAAGGCGATATCCGCCAGCGAGCGACCCACCAGCACCACAGCGGTGTCGGCGCTGCCGTTATTGCTGGCGCTGTCGGCGAACACATAGACATCGTTTCCGACCTGCACGGCCACATAGTCGCGGTCGACCGCGATCTGTCCGTTCGCGAAGGCCAACGCGGCGGCGTAGTCCGTCTGGGTGGATTCGATGTAGTTCCCCGCCGTGCCAGCCCCGAGCGGGGTGTTGTTCGCTGCGGCGAAGAAGAGCTGGTCTTCCACCGCCCAGTCCATCACGCGTTCCGCGCCCGCGGCGCTGGCCGGCGCGGCGCTCGCGAAGAACCGGAACTGGTCGCTGCCGGCACCCCCCGCAACGGTATCGGCGCCCGCGCCGCCGTCCAGGATGTCGTTGCCGACACCACCGTTCAGCGTGTCGGCGCCGTCGCCGCTGCTGATGGTGTCGTTCCCGGCGCCGCCGTCGATGGTGGCGCGGTCGCTCGCCAGACTGAAGAACACCGCCACCAGGTCGTCGCCGTCGCCAAGGTTTATGACGAATGTGCCGCTGTCCGTGCCGATCACGTCGTTGCCCGAGCCGGCGTCGATCGTGTTCATGTCGCGCGCCACGATGGTGTCGTTGCCAGCTCCGCCGTTGAGCATGTTCGAACCACCGCCATCCTGCAGAAAGTCGTCGCCGTCCTCGCCGAAGATAAGGTCGTTGCCTTCACCGCCGAAAATCGTGTCGTTGCCGAGATTGCCGTTCAGGAAGTCGTTGCCACCGCCGCTGAAACCCATGCGCTGGTCTAGCAGTCCGAAATCGCGCGGCGGACCCGGGTCGGTCAGGTTGATCAGGTCGTTGCCCTGGCCGCCCAGGAGAGTGTCGCTGTCGTTCGGTGAGCCCGATATCGTGTCATCGCCCCGGTTGCCCTGACCGAAGTTTGTCCCACCACCGTTCGGGCTGGCTCCAACGACGATACGGTCGTTGTCCTGCCCGCCGTAGATGATGTCGCGCGCGGCGCCGCCGACCAGGCTGTCGTTGCCCTGGTTGCCCTGCAACAGGTTGAGGCCATCGCCGCCAATCAGCGTATCGGTCCCCGCGCCGCCATAGAGGCCATCGCCGTTCGCCCCGGTTGTGGCCTGGTCATTGGCGCTTCCGCCGATGAACAGGGTTCCACCATCCGTGAAGGTCTTGGTCGCCGCGGCAACGGCAAGGCCGAACATCACCGCCCGGTCGCCGATCATGATGGTGGTCAGGTCCGCGGCGCTATACAGCACGGTCGTCGTGGCGCCCGTGCCAATATCCAGGTTGAGCGTATCCGCAGCCGTAATCGACAGAGCCTGCATCGCGGTAATAGTCGAGAAATTGAACGTCGCCACCAGACTGACCTCGCTGCTCGCCACACCTGAATTGATTGCAAGCCCACTTGGCAGTACGAGTCAACGCCGCCAGCGTATGCGATTGCGGTCAGTCTGCTGATGGCCGGGCATCGCCCGGAACCCTAAACCAGACGGCTTCGATCCTTGGTCGCACCGATAAAGCTGGCGAACAGCGGGTGCGGATCGAACGGGCGGCTCTTGAGCTCGGGGTGAAACTGTACGCCAACAAACCACGGATGATCGGCGCGTTCGCATAACTCCGGCAGCACACCGTCCGGAGACAGGCCAGAAAATGTCAGGCCGGTTTTCTCGATCGCATCCCGGTAGCCGATATTCACTTCATAGCGGTGCCGGTGGCGTTCCGAGATCACCAGCTTGCCATAGATGTCCGCTACCCGGCTGCCAGGGGCCAGCACGGCGTCGTAGGCTCCGCACCGCATGGTGCCGCCGAAGTTGCCGCCCTCCTGGCGCAACTCCTTCTCGTTGCCGCGAGTCCATTCGGTCATGAGACCGACAATCGGCTCCGACGTCGGGCCGAATTCCGTGGAGGACGCCTGTTTGATACCCGCCAGGTTCCGCGCCGCCTCGATCATCGCCATCTGCATGCCGAAGCAAATTCCGAAATAGGGAATTGCGTGCTCGCGGGCGAACTTCACCGCGCGGATCATGCCTTCGGAGCCTCGCTCGCCAAAGGCCCCCGGCACCAGCACCCCGTGCACATTGGTCAGCCGCTCGCTGATCATCGCCTCTTCGTTCTCGAAGACCTCGCCCTCGATCCAGTCGAACTTCACGCGGACATTGTTCGCCACGCCGCCGTGGATCAGGGCCTCGATCAGGGACTTGTAGGCGTCGGTCAGGGCTGTGTATTTGCCCACAATGGCAATGTTCACCTCGCCGTCGGGATGGCTCAGCGTGTGCGAAATCTGTTCCCAGCGGGTCAGGTCGGGCTGGGGAGCCTGGTCCAGCATGCCGAAAACATCCAGCACCTCGGTGTCCAGGCCCTCGCGGTGATAGTCCAGCGGCACGGCATAGATGTTGGGCGAGTCCATCGCCTGGATCACGGCGCTGGGGCGGACGTTGCAGAACTGGCCGATCTTGCGACGCTCGCTGTCCGGGATTTCCATCTCGCAGCGACACAGCAGGATATCCGGCTGGATGCCGATGGACCGCAGTTCCTTGACCGAGTGCTGCGTCGGCTTGGTCTTCATTTCACCGGCTGTTTTGATATACGGCAACAGCGTCAGATGTATGAAACAGGCATGTCCACGGGGCAGCTCCTGGCCCAGCTGGCGGATCACCTCGAAGAACGGCAGGCCCTCGATATCGCCGACGGTGCCGCC
>JANNFM010000132.1:0-17609 GCA_031379795.1 Alphaproteobacteria bacterium | reverse complement strand
TCATCCCGGTTTCGCCAAAGGCGAAAACCGGGACCCACAAACGCTGGCGCTTCCGGATAGCGCCGCAGCGGCGACGCTGCACCAACATCCCGACCCCGGAGCCTATGGGTCCCGGTCTTTGGCTGACGCCAAAACCGGGATGACAAACTGTGCGTGGATGATGCCCGGCGCCTTTCCGTGTCTTCCGTGTTTTCCGTGGCCAATCCTTGTACCCGGATGCCAAAACCACGATGACAGCCCATAGGAAGTTCGGCGTTCTGGGAACAGAAACCCGCCCGCCTGCGACATCACGCCCGCCCCGCGCGCGCGTCATCATCTTGACATAGACCCCGCAGCACGCCATCTGGCCCTCGTGCGGGTTTAGCGCGCGTTTGATAGACATCGATGGGCCGCTGCGGTTTCCGGGCGCGCCCCCTGCGTGGATGATGATGTCTCCCTCAACGCTCGGAAGCCTCAGGTGTCACGCCGTAACGTCTGGATTTCCAGGCGCCGGGAGGAGGCGCTGCGAGCGTCCGTAGAGTTTCGGCTCTGCGGGTTGCGAACCGCGGCGCGCTTTTTCTGACCAAAGCGACGTTGCCCCCTGACCGCGCGATCACAATGCGTTTCATGGATGGGAACAGAATATTGAAGGGCATCAGCCCTTCTGTTCCGGACCCGTCGACCCAATATCCGGCTCTCTCCTGGCGAGGTGGCAGCCGACTGCGAAGAACTGGATGAGCACGATGGCCGAAGGCAACACCACCACCAATACGGCGGCGACAGCGAACGCCAACGAGACGCCCAGCAACGACGGACCGTTGCTGGACCTGACCGATGCCGCAGTCAAAAAATTCATCAAGGCGGCCAAGACCCGTGGCTACGTCACCATGGACGAGCTCAACAAGGTCCTGCCCTCCGAAGAGGTGACCTCCGAGCAGATTGAAGACACGCTCGCGATGCTCAGCGAGATGGGCGTCAATGTCGTGGAATCTGAAGACGACGCAGAGGCCACCGAGGTGACCGTCCGCGAAGACACCGCCGTCGTCGAAACCACCAAGGAATCGACCTACGACCGCACCGATGACCCGGTTCGCATGTATCTGCGCGAGATGGGCTCGGTTGAACTGCTGTCGCGTGAAGGCGAAATCGCCATCGCCAAGCGCATCGAAGCCGGTCGCGACACCATGATCCGCGGCCTGTGCGAAAGCGCGCTGACCTTCGAAGCCATCATGGTCTGGCGCGAAGAGCTGGAAGGCGGCCGCATCCTGCTCCGTGAGGTCATCGACCTGGAGCAGACCTATGGCGGCATGACCGCCGCCGCCGCCGAGGAGCTGGCCGCCAACGCGCCCCCGCCCGCCGAGGTCGTCGAAGAGCCCCCGGAGCTCAACGAGGACGGCGAAGTCATCGCCAAGGCCGAGAGCGACGACGACGACGATTTCGATGACGGCGCGGGCCCCACCATCAGCGCCATGGAAGCCGAGCTGCGCGAAGGCGTGATGGTGACGCTGGACGCCATCGCCGTAGAATTCGAAAGTTTCCGGCTGTTGCAGGAAAAGCTGGTGGGCGCGCGCCTGCGCGGCGAACAGCTGACCGAAAAGGACCTCGGAGCCTATCAGGCCTCGGCTGCCGCCATCGTTCAGCATCTGAAGACCCTGAAGCTCAACAACAACCGCATCGAGGCCCTGGTTGAGCAACTGTACGCCATCAACAAGCGGTTGATGGTTCTGGAGGGGCGCCTGCTGCGTCTTGCCGACAGCTACGGCATCAGCCGCGGCGAGTTCCTGAAGGCCTACTTCGGCCAGGAAATGACCCCGGACTGGAGCGACCAGGTCAAGCTGCTGGGCGTCCGCTGGACCAAGTTTGCCGAGAACGACGCCGGCCAGATCGGCGATATCCGCGCTGAGGTGGCCGCGCTCGCCACCGAGACCGGCGTGCCCATCGACGACTACCGCCGCATCGTCCAGACCGTGCAGAAGGGTGAGCGCGAGGCCCGTCAGGCCAAGAAGGAAATGGTCGAGGCCAACCTGCGTCTCGTGATCTCCATCGCCAAGAAATACACCAACCGCGGCCTGCAGTTCCTGGACCTGATCCAGGAGGGCAACATCGGCCTGATGAAGGCGGTGGACAAGTTTGAGTACCGCCGGGGCTACAAGTTCTCCACCTACGCCACCTGGTGGATCCGGCAGGCGATCACGCGGTCCATCGCTGATCAGGCGCGGACCATCCGCATCCCGGTGCATATGATTGAGACGATCAACAAGATCGTCCGCACCAGCCGCCAGATGCTGCACGAGATCGGTCGCGAGCCGACGCCGGAGGAACTGGCCGAAAAGCTGGCCATGCCGCTGGAGAAGGTCCGCAAGGTCCTCAAGATCGCCAAGGAGCCCATCAGCCTCGAAACGCCCATTGGCGACGAGGAAGACAGCCACCTGGGCGACTTCATCGAGGACAAGAACGCCATCCTGCCCATCGATGCGGCGATCCAGTCGAACTTGCGCGAAACAACGACGCGCGTGCTCGCGTCGTTGACCCCGCGCGAGGAACGCGTGCTGCGCATGCGCTTCGGCATCGGCATGAACACCGACCACACCCTGGAAGAAGTCGGCCAGCAGTTCAGCGTCACCCGCGAACGCATCCGCCAGATCGAGGCCAAGGCCCTGCGCAAGCTGAAGCACCCGTCGCGGTCACGGAAACTGCGGAGTTTCCTCGACAGTTGACGGGCGGGGTGGCTAGAGCGAGGGTCTGCGTATGGCCGATGGCGAACACACCCTGGACCTCAAGGTCACGCTTGGCGAGCATGCACTGCGCCACCTGCAGGAGCGCGCGGAAAAGCTGGGCATGACACTGGACGCCACGGTGTCCGGGCTCGTTGAGCAGCAGCTGTTTGACTACGACGACTACGACTGGGGCGATGATCCGGAAAATGATCCGCGTACCGCCACTATGCCGCGATATGATCCGGCGGCGCGGACCTACTCGGTCGAGGAAGCCATGGCGCACTTCGACGCGGCTTTGAAGCAACGGTTGGCCACCGCGCGGTGAGCGTTCGCTTTACTGAAGCTGCGCTGGCGGATTTTGTGGCGCAGGTGGATTGGCTGGCGGCGCGCTCGCCGCAGGCGGCATGGCGAGCTCGCGACCGCATTCTCAACACCCTTTCCTGGCTGGCCGACTTTCCCCGGGCTTCGCCTTTAGTCGATAAGATTCACCGGGACGCGGTGGTGCGGTTTGGCCGGGATGGCTTTTTCGTGCGCTATCGACTGGAGGGCGATGACCTCGTTATCGTTGCTGTTTACCGTGGTCGGCAGTCTCGCTGACTCACCAATGCTGACAGGACCCATGAAGACCACAATCCTCGCCGCCGCCATTCTCGCCACTTCAACAGCCCGGCCCTCGCCCAGGTCTCCCCGGCCACCGCGACGTCCGCCGCCAATATCAAGGCCCACGTCACGTTCCTGGCCAGTGATCTGCTGCTGGGCCGCGACACTGGTGAGCCCGGCTATGACATCGCCGCCAACTATGTGGCCTCCCAGTTCGCCCAACTGGGTCTGAAGCCCGCCGGCGCGAACGGGAGCTATTTCCAGCCGGTGCCGCTGGTGGCGGTCCGGCCCAAGGATGAGGGGCGCTATGTCCTGAAGGCCAAAGACGGGACCGAGACGCCTCTGGTCTTCGGCGAAGACTATATGGTGGCCCGCCCGTTCGGACCCGCCGAGCGCAAGGTCTCGGCCCCACTCGTGTTCGTGGGCTTCGGCGTCGTGGCGCCGGAACGCAAACGCGACGACTACAAGGGCCTGGATGTGAAGGGCAAGATCGTGGTCGTGCTCAGCGGGGCGCCGTCCGGCTTCCAGACCGATGAGCGCGCCTACTACGCCAATGGCCGCACCAAGCGCGAGCAGGCGGCCAAGCGCGGCGCGGTCGGCATGATCTCGCTCTACCTGCCCGGCGACGAAAAGCGCCGCCCGTTCGCCGATGGCAAGCGGACCTGGCAACAGTGGGCGATGAACTGGCGTCGGCCGGATGGTGCCCCCAACGACACGGCACCGGACACCCCGTCTCTGGGATCGCTGAGCCTCCAGGGCGCTGAAAAGCTGTTCGTCGGCGCCAAGACGCCCTGGGCCAGGATCGTCGAAGCGTCAGACAAGCCGCAGGGTGAAACACCGCGCTTTGTACTGCCAGGCGTCCTGGATGTGACGGTGCATACCGAAACGAAATCCATCCAGAGCGCCAATGTCGCCGCCATGATCGAAGGTTCCGATCCCGTGCTGAAGGCCGAGGTGGTGGTCCTGTCGGCGCACCTGGATCACATCGGCGTCTCCGCGCCGGTGAACGGCGACAGCATCAACAACGGCGCCCTCGACAACGCTGCCGGCATCGCCACCACCCTGGAAGTCGCCCGGGCGTTCAAGGAGAGCGGCAAGGCCCCGCGCCGTTCGGTCATGTTCCTGGCCGTCACGGGCGAGGAAAAGGGCCTGCTGGGATCCGAATACTTCGCCCGTAACCCGACCGTTCCCGCCGAATCGCTGGCGGCCAACGTCAACCTGGACATGCCGGTCCTGACCTATGCCTTCACTGACGTCGTGGCCTTTGGCGCGGATCGCTCGACCCTGGGGGCGTCCGTGGCCCGGGCGGCGGCGAAGTCCGGCATCGCGCTGTCGGCTGATCCCATGCCGGAAGAGGGCCTCTTCACGCGCTCCGATCACTTCCGGTTTGTGGAGGCGGGCATCCCGTCGACCTTCCTGATGACCGGCTTCCAGAATGGAGGCGAGGCCGGTTTCCGGGGGTTCCTGGCCCGGTGCTACCACAAGCCCTGCGATGATCTGGCGCTGCCGATCGACTATGTGGCCGGAGCCCGGTTTGCGACGATCAACTATGACATCGCTCGCGAAATCGCCGACGGCGACGCCCGCCCGGTCTGGAAGAAAGGCGACTTCTTCGGCGGCAAGTTCGCGCGGCCGGCGCTGATTGCGGTGGAGTAGATGCGGACGGCACGCTTGACGGTATGCCCCGTCAGGGTGATGCTTTCGTCATGGTCGATGGCGATGTGATCTTGAAATTGGATGAGCAAACCGCGCGACGCTTAAGTGCTGTCGCCGCGTTGGCTGGCCAATCCGTAGATGACTATGTCCGTACGATGATCGTCGACATGTTGCATGAAGACTGGGCTGAAGATCTGAGGATCGCGGCCGATTACGACCAAACCGGCGACTCTCACTCCGTTGAGGAAGGGTTGGCCGTCTTCGACAATGCCGTGGCGCGACGATTTGAAGCGAAGCGGTGACTTACCGCGTACGTTTGTCCCGACAGGCTTTGTCGGACCTAGGCAGGCTGCCGGATTTTCTTGCCCTGAAGAGTCCCGCGGCGGCCTCGCGTGTTCGTAGCCTTCTGGTTGATGGGATCGCCTCGCTCGCGGAATGGCCGAATCGGGGACCTGCCGTCGGGAACGGGATGCTGCGTGAGCTTCAGCTCAAATTTGGCCGACAAGGCTATGTTCTTCGCTATCGGGTGACCGCGTCAGAGGTTTTCATCACCCGCATTCGACATACCCGCGAAGCCTCCTGAACATCACCGCCAGCCATAGTTGAAGCTCACACTGACCCGGGACGTTTTGGCCCGGTTGGCCGGGACCTCGTGGCGCAGCCAGCTTTCCCAGAGGTACAGGGTTCCCGCCTCCGGCTGCAGATAGACGAAACTCCGGCTGGCCTCCGGCGCGTCGGCGCGGCGCGGCGGGGCCGCCATCATCAGCGGCAGGCGCGGGTCTTCCAGCTTCAGCGCGCTGGAACCCGGCGGCGTGGCCACGTAGTAGGTTCCGGACAGGACGCTATGGGGATGCACGTGGCCGGAGTGAGCCGCGCCCGGTTTGAGAATGTTCACCCAAAGGCTGTCCATCCGCAGCTTGCCGCCGCCCAGGTCAAAGGCCAGCGATTCGGCGAATATTCTGGCGTGACGGTCCAGCTTGCGTTTCAGCTCGTCAAAAACGCTCATCCGCTGGGGCAGGTCGTTCAGAGACGCATAGGACGTGTATCCGCCATACCAATGCTCGCGGCACCAGGCGCGGCCCGCCAGGTCCTCTTGCGCAAGCGATTGGCAGGCCTCCAAAATCTCGCCGTTGAAATTTTCGAAGCCTCGGTTTGTAATATGGCTTGCTGAATAAACCGGCGTGGCGAAGAGTTGGCGGAGTGTCATGTTGGTTCGCTTAGCGCAGCCGACTATGAATTCAAATGACGAGCCAACTGGCGCGATGCCGCAACGTTGGCTAGATTGGCGATAAATCGGCGGGGCCGCGTTCGGGCCGACGCTTTGGGGGAAACGATATGATGATCAGGATCGTGGCGGCGCTGGCGGTGGTCAGCCTTGCAGTTGCCGGGCCGGTGCAGGCGCAACCCAAGGCCAAGGCCGCCGCTGCCTACAAGGCTCCGCGCGGCCCAGACGGCAAGCATCCGGACCTGAACGGTGTCTGGCAGGTCATGAACTCGGCCGGATGGGACATCGAGCCTCATGCCGCCCGTGCAGCGGTGCAGCTGCGCCCGGGTCCGTTCGTGCCGGTGCCGGCCAAGGCCGTCGTGGCGCTGGGCGCTGTCGGCGCTGTTCCCGCAGGTCTCGGCATCGTGGAAGGCGGCGAGATCCCCTACACGGCGGACGCCAAGAAGACCCGCGACGCCAACCGCGCCGACTACCTGAACCTCGACCCCGAGGTGAAGTGCTACCTGCCGGGTGTTCCGCGCGCCAATTACATGCACCTGCCCTTCCAGATATTCCAGTCCGAGAAGTCGATGATCATCGCCTACGAATACGCGGGTGCGGTGCGAAACGTGCTGTTCACGGATCCGGGCCCGGCCCCCATCGACAGCTGGATGGGCCAGTCGGTGGCCAAATGGGAGGGAGACACGCTGGTGGTCACGGTCAGCGGTATGAACGACCGCACCTGGTTCGACCGCGCCGGCAACCATCACTCCGACCAGATGACGGTGGTAGAGCGCTGGACCCCAACCAGCGCCGGCGTGGTGCGTTATGAGGCGACGATCACCGACGCGAACACCTTCACCAAGCCGTGGAAGCTCAGCTTCAACCTGTACAAGCGGGTTGGCGAGGATGCGCGGCTCAACCAGTTCAAGTGCGTCGAGTTCGTCGAGGAACTGATGTATGGTGACCTGCGCAAAGAACCGCTGAAATAGATTTTGGCCGGGCGTTCATCGCTCGCTCATAGTGACCTGACCACAACGCACCGGCCTTGGAGGCGCAAAGATGAACACGAACAATTTGATTGTCGCAGGGATCGCGGGCGCGGCGCTTGCCGTGGCCGCCGCCGGTGGCGCAGCCTGGGCTCACCACGCCTTCGCCGCCGAGTTTGACGGCAAGGCCCCTGTGCTGCTGCGCGGCAAGGTGACCCGCGTTGAGTGGATCAACCCGCACGCCTGGGTGCACATCGCCGCCGTGGGTCCAAACGGTGCCACGACGGCCTGGATGGTCGAGGGCGGTACGCCCAATACGCTGCTGCGCTCGGGCATCGACCGCAACTCGCTGAAGGCGGGCACCGAGATTATCGTCCGCGGCTATCAGTCCAAGGACAAGCTCTGCCGTCCGGCCTGCAAGGCCAACGGCCGTGATGTGACCTTCCCGGATGGCAAGAAGCTGTTCATGGGCTCATCCGGCACCGGCGCGCCCGTCGACGGCGCGGACGCTTCCGAAAAGAAATAGTCCGTCCAAGGACACCCGATACGGAAAGGGGAGCCGCGAGGCTCCCCTTTTTCATGTCTGTGCGGGTCGCCGCTTCAGCGCGACTGGATAGCCAGCAACGAGTCCCACATGTCCTGCGCATAGCGGATCACCGACAGGTTGGCCGAAAATGCCTGTTTGGCCTGAAGGACCTCGACGAACTCGGTCGCTATGTCGACATCGTTATCACCCGGCGCGCCGGCGATCCGGGACGCAGCCGTCTCGAAGCGATTGGAGGCGGCCATCAGGCCATAACGAGCGGTAGCGATCGGGTCCATGGTGCCACGCTGCGCTCAAGGCGGTTAAGCCCGCACTGAGACACATGGTAAATCAACTGTCTGCGAAAGCAGCCAACCTCGGCATTTCTTCGTATCCTCCACCAGAAACCAGGAGCATCACCCATGCGACTTTCAACCTTGGGGCTCGTGATAGTCGGCCTGACTGGCGCCACAGTGCTCGCCCAGCCTGCGGTGCAATCCCCGTCGGCCCGGACAATTCAGTGTGTTGCACCGGGTGGCCAGCTCATCCCCAAGTCCTGCGATGTTGCCGACGGACGCCTTCCGGGCCGGGAGCGCATGTGTACATGCCCGTCCGGCGGCGTGCGGGTCGAAGTCGCCGCCTGCGCCAGAGGCCAGCACCCGCCCGGCGAAAGCAAGGCCCTCAACATCGCCCGCCGCACCGGCGCCCGCGACGGCACACTGGTCGGGGACACTGTGAACGGGAAACCTATCTGTGCGTCAACGGAACGCGACTGACGGGCGCGGACTGAAACAGTTATCCCAGATCGTTCAAAACCTGAGAGACCCGCTTCTGGATCCGCGGGCAGCCGGTTCGGGCCTTGGTGAAAGGGTGATCCATGCGACGTGTTCGAATACTGCTGGTGACACTGATGGTTCTCGCGGCCGGTTCAGCGTCGTCCAGGCCGCTGCCCCCGACCGTCGCGCAGATCGGCCCGATCCAAAGCGGCTTTGACCCGATCGGCACGCCCGTTCGGACACTGACGCTGCCGGCCGGTCGAACCGTTCACTTCATCGATACGGGCGAGGTTGGGTGGCGACCCGTGCTGTTCATCGGCGGCACAGGCACCAGCGCGCGCGCCTTCGAGATGACCGAGTTCCTGCAGACCCTGCGCCGCCAACTCAAACTCCGTGTGATCTCCGTGGAGCGCAACGGCTTCGGCGAAACGCCGCTGACACCCGATTGGGGCTACGGCGACTATGTGACCGAGGTCCGAGCCGTGCTGGATCACCTCGGCGTGACATCGTTTTCCGGCCTCGCGATATCCGGCGGAGGTCCGTACCTGGCGCATATCGCCGCGGCGATGCCAGGGTCTCTCATCTCGATCCACATGCTGGCCGCCGCGACGCGCCGCCCAGCCAGCGATCCTGTCTGTACGCTATCACCCGTCGCTCTGGCCGCGCTGATCCAGCCCTCCATCCAGAATCCGGCGACCTGGTGGGCGTTTCCGAAGGGCAGTCCGACTTTCCAGATTCCCGGGTTCACCGACCGCGCCCGCGACGAGGGCGCCCGCGCCTTCTTCATCCGTGGTCAGATGGGCGACCCTGCGCCACAGGTGGCGGAGGCCCGGCGCTATTGCGCGCCGGTCGCCGACCTGACCGCGGTGCGCGCCCCCGCCTTCATCTATCAGGGAACGGCCGACACCTCGGTGCCCATGGCCAGCGCCGAGTATTGGCGCGACCACTTCACAAGTGGGGCGAAGCTGCGCGTCTACACCGGAGAGGGCCATGACATCCAGTATCGGCATTGGGATCAGGTCTTGGTCGATCTGTCCGGGCACCCGGATCTGACGGTGATATGCGACAAGGCTCAGTCAGTGGCGGTCCCGGAAGCTCACGCCGAACGCCGACTGAAAGCCGGCGCGACAGTCGGCGTTTGCGCCTGGCGATAGGCAAGATCGGCAAGTGGCAGGCAGAGCGTCCCGCCCCGAGCGTAAAGGGGCGGCCCGCCCCTCCTGCCCCGTTCCTAGACCAGCGGCCCGTGCTCGATCTTCGGCAGTACGTGCCGCGCGAACAGGTCGGCCTCTGCCGCATGCGGATAGCCAGACAGGATAAACGCCACAATTCCCAGGGCGCGTTAGACATTCAGCTGGGCCCGCACCTGATCGGTATCACCGACGTGGGCCGCGCCGCAGCCAGAGCGGGCGCGGCCGACACCGGTCCAGAGATTGGCCTCGGCATAGCCGTCGTCCGCGGCGGCAGCTTCGCGCAGCGCGGTCTGAGCCTGAACGCCGGCTGAGGTGGAGTCGAGCGACTTGGCGCGGATCGCGTCACCCGTGGCGGCATCCAGTTTGGAAAGCAGCCGATCGGCGGCGGTGCGGGCTTCAGCCTCGGTGTCACGCACAATCATGTGGGCGCGGTAGCCGAACTTCAGCGTTCGGCCATGTTTCGCCGCGCGCGTGGTCATGTCGGCGATGATGGCGGCGATGGTCTCTTTCTTGTCCGGCCACATCAGGAAGACATCGCAACCCCTCGCGGCAGCCTCACGGGCGTCTTCGGATAGGCCGCCGAAATAGAGCAACGGCGCCTTGCCCGACACCGTGCCGATGCGCGGCGGGTCCAGCTTCAGCTTCCAGAATTCCCCGTCGTGATCCAGCGGTTGGCCGTTCAGCATGGTCTTCAGGATGCTCATCGCCTCGACTGTGCGGGCATAGCGGGGTGCGGACGCCAGCTTCTCGCCCGGCATGTCTGACGAGATGATGTTGACCGTCAGGCGGCCGCCCAACATGCGGTCAATGGTAGCGATCTGGCGGGCCAGTTGCGGCGGCCACATCTCGCCAATCCGCGTGGCCATCAGCAGGCGCATGCGCTTCAGCATCGGCGCGATGCCGGCAGCGAAGGCGGTGGTGTCCATGCCCAACTCGTAGCCCGACGGCAGCAGGATGTTGTCGAACCCCCCGGCCTCAGCCTGCATCACGATATCGCGGC
Organism: Alphaproteobacteria bacterium; assembly: GCA_031379795.1. GTDB lineage: Bacteria > Pseudomonadota > Alphaproteobacteria > Caulobacterales > Caulobacteraceae > Phenylobacterium. The sequence continues at coordinate 6,975 of JANNFM010000132.1, read as the reverse complement.
AATGCTCCCAGTTGGACTTCAGCATCGGGTCGGGAACGCCCAGGAACTCATAGTCGTCGTCGCAAAGGGCCGAGAACCAGCTGATCTCGCAAGGGGGGCGTGCAGATGTGGTCACGGCAGGTTCTCTCCCATGGAGGCGACGAGGACGGCGTACCATTCGGCCCGGGTCCAGCGGGGTTTGAAGGCATCCGGGATCTCGGCAATCCGCGCCGGGGTCTGGGTGCCGACGATGGGGATCGGCCTGGCCGGATGCGCCATGATCCAGCTGTAGGCGGTCGCGGCGCGGCTGACACCGGCCTCGGTGGCCTTGACGTCGAGGGCTGCGGCGACGGCGCGGGCGCGGTCATCCTCAGGGTCGCCCAGCCGGCCCTGCCCCAACGGCGACCAGGCCAGCACGGTCATGTTGCGCGCCATCGCCTGATCCAGCACCCCGTTGGTCAGCGCAGTGATGGCCAGGGGTGAGAACTCCGGCTGGCAGGAGACCACCGGCAGGGCGCTGTGGGCCGCCAACGCCTCGACCTGAGACGGCGTGAAGTTGGAGACACCGATAGCTCCGATCTTGCCGGCCTTGTGAGCGGTTTCCAGTGCGCGGCCGACCTCGGCCGGGTGGGTCAGCATGTCGGGCCGATGGATCTGCCAGAGCGCCACGTGGTCGACGCCCATGCGCGTCAGCGAGGCGTCGATGGCCGACGCCAGATAACCCGCGCTGCTGTCGTAGGGTACGCCCATGCTGATACCGCCCTTGGTGGCGATCACCATCTTCCGGGCTAACGCCGGGTTGGCGGCCAGCACGCGACCCAGCAAGACCTCTGCGGCGCCGAACGGCTCGTTGTTGTCGGGGCCATAGATGTCGGCGGTGTCGAACAGGGTGACACCGGCGTCGAGCGCGGCCTGCACACGGGCCGTGGCTGCGCCGACGTCGTCGCCGGCGAAGCGCCACATGCCCCAGGCGATCGACGAGACCGTCGGCCCGCCCGCATAGAGCGGTCGGCTGGCAGCGGGCTGGGGCAGAGTGCTGGTTGTCATGCTGGGTTGGGTCCCTGGGACGTTTTCAGTCATTCAAGTCGAACTTGGCCGACGCCTGATGGTCGTATGATAGCGCTGTCATATTGATAGGCTTGCCGTCGTGACGTTGGCAAGACAGCCCGTTGAGAAACCCGCGCAGGACAGGCGAAGTCGCCGGGATCAGGCCCTTTTCGGCGCCGAGGTGGACGCGCGCAGCACCAGCTCATGCGGCAACCGCCGATGCACGATCTCGTCCGCCGCATCGAACAGCAGGCCGGCCGCCGCATAGGCCAGGTCCCGCGTCGGCTGGCGCACTGTGGTCAGCGGCGGCCACAGCTGGCTGGCCAGCGCCGTGTCGTCGAACCCCACCACCGACAGATCACGTGGCACCGCCATGCCGCGCCGATGGGCGACCGTCAGGACGCCTGCCGCCATGTCATCGTTGCTGGCGAAGATCGCGGTCGGCGGCTGGGCCAGGTCCAGCAGTACATCGCCCGCCGCCTCGCCTGAACTGAAGTCGAAGGCCCCTGGCCGCACATACTTCGGCTCAAACGTCAGCCCCGCCTTGTCCAGCGCACGACGGTAGCCAAACAGCCGCTGGTCGCTGGCCGTGTGGTTGGGATGGCCTATGACAAAGCCGATCCGCGTATGGCCCAAGGCGATCAGGTGACTGGTCATGTCGTCGGCGGCCTGAACGTCGTCCATCGAGACCGATGAACTGCGGTCATAGTCGGTGCCCGGCGATATCCGCACATAGGGGATGCCGCGCTGCTCCAGTTCCTCCAGAGCGCCCGGTGCGTCAGTCACCGGCGATGACAGGATCACGCCGTCCACCTGGGTCTGATCGATCAACCCACCGATCTCGCGTGCCAGAAAGGGCGAGGCGGCGTCCGATGGCTGGGCCAGCAGCCGCACGCCTTCCTCGATGCAGCGCGCCCAGACGCCGGTCTGGATCTGGTGGATGTAGTGGGGGCTGTGGTTGTCGTAGATCAGGGCGATCTGATAGCTGCGTTTTCCGGCCAGGATGCGCGCGGCGACACTGGGCCGGAAGTTCAGCTCGGCGACCGCGCGCTCGACCCGCAACCGCGTCTTCTCGGAGACGTAGCGTTCCTTGTTGAGCACGCGGGAGACGGTCTTCATGGAGACGCCGGCGATGGCCGACACGTCCTTGATCGTCGAGGCCATACTCACCCGCCTTCCACTGCACAGCGCAGTCAGCTGACCATAAGAGGTTTCCCTGCCTGATGGAATTGGTCCCGGCGAGGGGCCTACAGGTCGGGTGTGTCGCGCGCCGCGTTGCGCATGGCTCGGCGGCCTCCACCGGCCATCAACTCCTGGCTGTCCAGACCGCCGTTGCGGTCCTTGTCCAGGTCGGCAAAGCGGGCCTGATACATCTTGCCGATGGGACCCCTGAGCTCCGACACCTGCACCAGACCGTCGATGTTGTCGTCCAGAGATCCCAGCATTGAGGATGCGTAGAGCTTCTCCTGCAGATCGTTGCGGACCCGCTCCACCGTCTCGTCCACCCAGCGATAGTTGAGGCGGAAGTACATCATCTCGTCCGGCGTCTGTTCGCCCCAGGTGACATTGCGCTTGGGATCCGGGTTGGCCGGATTGTGGACCGAGTTGTCATAGACCCAGGTGGCGATCAACTTTGTCCCGGCCTTCACCAGGATCGGCTCGACGGGGTCATAGTCGCGCTGCCAGTTGAAGTCGTACTTGGGCAGCGACAGCAGCATCTTCTCGCGACCATCAGGCATCCGCGCCTTCAGCTCCACGTGGAAGCCCCGGTAGTGGGCGTGGGGATAGAGCGTGTAGAGGTAGGCGTCCGCCGGGAAGGTCATGTAGGCGACCTCCTTGTGTCGGGCTTCACCAGCCGGGATGTAGAGGGCGAAATCGCCGATCACCACCGAGCGCTTGATGTACTTCGGCGGGGCCTTCAGCACGTAGAAGCCGACCTGGGTCTTGTCCGTCGTTTCGGCGCCCATGGTGGTGTAGTGCATCTGGAAGTTCAGCTTGCCGCCGCCCGGGACTGGCGCACCGGCGTTTTCGCCCATCATCTGGGGCTGGGCGCCCGGCGTATAGGATCCCACGGATCCGCCGGGGATGTTCGGTCGCGGCTTGGTCGGATCCGGCACATGGTTCGAAATCACGTGGTGCAGGACCCTGCGATCGCCGGGCCTCATGGCGATGGCCTTCAGCCATGTGTTGTCCGGGAACGGATTGTCGACGCGCATGAACTGGTACTGGACCAGGCCACTGGCCGGGACCTTGAAGGTCGGCAGATCGACGACCACGTCCGGCTTGCCCAGGTTTTCCGGCCACTCGGCGGCGACGCGGCCGGCATTGACCTTCAGCGGATCGGCGCCGTCGCCGCGCAGAGCCCCTGCCTCTACCCAATGGACGATGGTCTTGGTCTCGGACGCGGTCAGGCCCTGATCGTTCTTGAAAGCGCCGATGTGCGGGTCGGCGAAATAGGGAGGCATGCGGCGCGTGCGGATAGTCTCGCGGATCATCGGCGAGAAGCCTTTGACGATCTCGTAGCTGTCCATGGCAAAGGGCCCGATGCCGCCGGTCAGGTGGCAGCTGACGCACTTGGCCTGCAGGATCGGGGCGATGTCCCTGGCGTAGGAAATCTTCGCGAACGCGGCGGCCCGCGCCTGTTCCGGAAAGCTGACGACGCGGCCTTCGGTCAATTCGACCCGGGCCTGAGCCGCAGGTTTCCCGGCCAGCACCGCGTCAAGCGCCGCTGTGGTCTTCGGCAAGGGGCCACGATAGGCGACCGTCCAGGTCCTGGGGTCGATCACGAAGACCTCCCCTTCGCGCTTCACGCCCAGTTGCTCACCGACCAGTTGCTGCTCGTCCATCAGGATCGGCAGGCTGAGACCCTCTTTCGCTGCCGCAGCGGCGGCGGCATCCCGGGTATCGGCGAGGTTGGAATCCAGCAGAAAGAACAAGACGCCGCGATCCTGATAGCCGCCGGCGATTTTCTGGAACTCGGCCGAGCGCTCACGCGACACGGCAGAGCCGTTCTCGCGGGTCATCAGCACAATGGCCGGGGCGTAGCCGTAGTAGTAAAGCTGGTGCGACAGCCGGGTATGATCGGTGAGCTGGAAGTCATCCACTCTCTGCACCACAACGTCGGCGGCGCGCAGCGTTCCGCCCGCCCCCAGCCCAAACGCGACAACGCCAGCGACCGCCACGGCGGCCAGGGTGAATACCGGTTTCATGCTCATCTTCCCCCATGAACAGTCTTCAGACTAACAGCTGTTTCGCGCGACAGTGTTGCAGATTGGACGTGCGTCGGGTCAAGCTTCGAAAACCGGGCGATGCACAGCGCGGGAAATCGGGGGCGACATGACCAGGATCACACGGCGCGCGTTCGGCGCACTCGGGGCGGCGGGTGTCGCGGCTCAGGCCTTCGCGAAAGCACCCGCCGTCAAATCGGCGTGGCCGGACGCCACCGAAACGGCGGCCATGATCCGGGGCGGTCAGATGTCGGCGCTCGAAGCCGCGCGCACGGCGGTGGATCGCGCCCAGAAGCTGCAGCCAAAACTGAATTTCCTGGTGGCCTCGGACTTTGACCGCGCCCTGGAGCGCGGCGAGATCGCGGCCATGACCGGGCCATTCGCCGGCGTGCCGTTCCTGATCAAGGATCTGGACGACTACAAGGGCTTGCCCACCCGGTCTGGCTCGCGCGCCATGCTGCGGATGCCGCCGGCGACGCGCCAGGACGCGCTGATCGACGCCTATGACAAGGCAGGGGTCAATGTGATCGGCAAGTCCTCGACCCCTGAGTTCGGATTTCTGCCGACCACTGAGCCCACCGGCTTCGGACCGACGCGCAATCCCTGGGACCCGGAGCGATCCTCCGGTGGGTCATCCGGCGGCGCGGCGGCAGCCGTGGCGGCGGGCGTCGTGCCGTTCGCCCACGCCAGCGACGGCGGCGGCTCGATCCGGATCCCCGCGTCCTGCTGTGGCCTGTTCGGCCTCAAGCCGTCGCGGGGTCGAATGGTCGGCACGCGGGAACAGCGCCAGGTTTCTGACATCAGCGTCCAGCACGTGGTCAGCCGCAGCGTCCGCGACTCTGCGGCAATGTTCGCGTTGACCGAGGACGCCCGACCCGGCGGCCAGCATCCCCCGATCGGCCTGATCACGGCGCCGCTGAAACGACGGCTGCGCGTCGGTCTTCTGATGAACGGCGGCTCGGGAAAGGCGCCCTCCCCGGAGGTTCGCGCCGCCACCGAGAGTTCGATCAAGCTGATGGAAAGCCTGGGTCACCGGGTGGTCGCGGCAAAATGGGCGATCACTGAGACCTTCATGGACGACTTCCTGCTGCTCTGGGCGTCCGGGGCCGCAGGCATCGCCGACACGCTGACAAAGGTTATGGGCCGCCCCCCGACCGCCGATGTGCTGGAAGCCTTTTCCCTCGGCATGGTCGAGATGGCGGCCAAGGCGCCAAAGGATGCAATGCCCAGGGCGATCCAGGGCCTTAATGCCGCCAGCAAGGCTTACGACCCCTGGTTCACCGACAACCAGTTCGACGCGATCATGTCACCCGTGCTTTCCGCCCCGCCACCGCAGCTTGGTGTTGTCGGCCCGGACGTGCCGTTCGAGACACTGAGGGAGCGCTTGATCGAGTATGTCGGATACACGACCTATCACAATGTGGCCGGCGCTCCGGCCATGAGTGTTCCGCTGAACTGGACCCCGTCGGGACTGCCGGTCGGAACGATGTTCGCGGCGAAGGTCGGCGACGAGGCGCTACTGTTCCAGTTGGCTTATCAGCTGGAGGCGGCTCGGCCCTGGGCGGACAGGATGCCGGGGATCCATGTTTAGGACCTTTGACACCGACAAATCACAAATCTGCTCGTCATTACCCGGCTTGTCCGGGTAATCCATAAGCGCGGGAAGTCTTGAAGGAATCTCGACGGTAACGCTTTGATCTGGTTCGGTAAGGACCGTGTCTATGGGTTACCCGGACAAGCCGGGTAATGACGAGCTTTTTTGGGGGTATTTGGCTTCCAGTCGAACGGCCGGTTCAGATCAAGTGTTTAGAGTGGGATTCGAAAGCGCAGCTTTACGCCCTCGCCGTAGGCGGCGGGCATGTCGAAAGTCTCGACCAGATGGCCGCCATTGTTGGTGATCACCTTCTGCGAGGCGATGTTGTCGGTGTCGGTCGTGAGCTCGACCCAGGCCAGGCCTTCGGCGCGAGCGCTCGGCAGAAGCTGACGCAGCGCGTCGCTCGCGTAACCACAGCCGCGTTTCCAGGGCACGACCGCATAGCCCATGTGGCCGAACACGTGCGGCGGCAATTCGCGCGTTCCCCGCTGCCAGCGGAATCCGATCGACCCGCAGAACTCGCCGTCCCAGAGCCAGCGATTGTAGCCCGGCAGGCGCTGCGCCTGACTACCGTCCGGCAAGGTGATGGGCGCACCCGTGGCCTCGACGTCGTCCAGAGATGCCACGAACCCTGCCGCATCGCGGGCGATCCAGGCCAGATCGGCACGGATGGTCTTTTCCAGCCCGATGTTGTCCCGCGACCACCCGCGCTCCAGCGCGTCGACGAAGCCCGGCAGGGTCGCCAGCGACGGCTTGACCAGTTCAACAGTCGCCATCACCCGACCCTTCGTCCTCATCCTACCAGATGCACGGCAATGTATCGGTGACGAGTGTGGTCGGCCTTGCCGTCGCTCTCCTCACCCGTCGGGGGAGGGGGACCAGACGCAGTCTGGTGGAGGGGGCTTGCCGCGCACTGCACGTTTGACATTTTGGCCCCATGGACACCCAGAAGACATTCCCCCTTGCGGTCGTTTTGAGGCCGGATGACGCCGGGGCCGAATGCATTTCGCTGAGCGACGGCGGGGCCCCCCCCCCCCCCGCCCGGCGGGCCCCCCCCCCCCCCGGGGGGGGGGAAGAAGGAGGCGGGGGCCCCGGGGTCAGGCGAGGGGCGTAAGCGGGCAACAAAGC